>DATBLC010000081.1:0-4797 GCA_036555515.1 Binatia bacterium | reverse complement strand
GGCCTGTTATATAAGACTGTGTGGTCGATCACTCAGCGCCGGGAGACCGGCGACCTTTACGTCGGCGCCAGCCCCGCAAGCGTCTTCGTCAGCAAGAACCAGGGCGGCACCTGGACGGAATGTGAGTCGTTGGAGCTGATGAAAGAGACGAAGGAATGGAAGGGCCCCGTGCCTCCCTACATCAGCCGCATGAAGAGCCTCGCCCTCTTTGGCTCGGCGCCTGCCATCTTCGGCGCGATTGAGGAAGGCTGGGCGGTCCGCAGCCTCGATGGTGGCAACACTTGGGAGCAGATCCTTGCGCACATCGGCATGCTGGCACACGATGGGCACTCGATCGCCGTGGGCGGTGATGGCCCCAACACGGTGGTGGTGGCTACTGGTAAGGGTATGTTTCGCAGCACAGACCGGGGCGACCATTTCGAGCGGGTCAACAAAGGACTGGAGGAGCGCTCCTACACGTCGACCCCGCTCGCGTCACACCCGGACAGGCCAGGCTTCCTGCTGAGCGGGGTCACTGCGGTTGGCCCTGGTAGGTGGCGCCGTCCCGAGGGCGGCGACTCTGGCATCGCACGCAGCGAGGACGGCGGGCGCACGTGGCAGGTTTCGACGAAGGGCCTGCCTTCCCCATGTGTGGGCATCCCGCGGGGACTGGTCATCGCGCCCGACGACACTTCGCTGTGCTTCGCTGGTTTCACGGACGGCACGATCTGGGCCAGCCACGACTCAGGCCAGTCCTTCGAGCGCCTGCTCGATGGCCTCCCGCCAGTCACCAGTGTCGCCGTTGTGTAGTGAGGAAGCAGATAGGGTCGCATCTTTACAGAGTGTTAAAAAACTCAGATTTCAGGCTGATCAAAAAGGTCGTAGATGCGAGGCGCACGAGAAATTGATCCTTCGACTGGGCTCAGGACAGGCTGGAGGCGTACTTAGGGGCTACGTCAAAGCGAGGCGATTGAGTGCACCGAAGCAGGTGAGCCTTTTTCAACGGCCTGTTTACTTTTGATATTCCGTCTCACGCTAGCGCGCTCCTATTGTCTCCGATACTCTTTCTCACCCTCGCCGGCAGCGCCCTCCCGGCGTTACGCAGGTAGTAGGCCATTTGCAGATTCATCCAGAATTCCGCCGACGTTTTGAAGAACGTTCCCAGTCGGATCGCTGTGTCTCTCGTGATGCTTCTTTCATCCTTCAGAATCGCCGTGATCCGGTTGGGCGGCACGCTTATCGCTTTCGCGAGCGCGTTTGCCGTCAGGCCAATGTCGACACTCGAATGTGGCACGTGATCATACTTCGGCCGCCCCGCTATTACCGCGCTATTCTGTCGGAAGTTGCGGTGAATTTACTAATTCATTTAAGACCGCCTGCTTATCGTCTTGCCTGCGACGCCGATTGCTCGCCTTTTTGGCCCCAGCCTTCGGGCCATAGAATGCGCCCCGCCCATGCTTAGGCCCCGAATGCTCGGTCCTCCTTGCGTTATAAGCCATGGCTCTAACTGGCTTTCCGCTCTTCGGCGATCTTTTCCGCGAGATCAACTTTGATGAGCGACTGATAGGGAATATCTTTCTTATTGGCCAGGACCTTAAGTTGATTGAGCATCTCGCGAGGCAATCGAAGCGAAATAGATTTCACCGGAGCTTCGATGCCATGATCAAATACAATTTCGACACGGTTCGACTTGGAAAAATCGAAGTAGTCCGTGGTGTCATGCGTGCTCCAAAATTCCCGCTCGTCCTGCTCGTTTCTGAACTTCGGCACCGGCTTAATCTTCTTGTTCATACACTTGCCTCTCGTTTCTGCTCATCGGGCGCGCGCTGATCACGCGAATCCGGTTCGTACGAACGGTAAACACTAGGGTCAAAAGCCGACTGCCGTAGGTCTTCCCCAGCGCAACGTACCTAATCTCCTAGCCCCCTTTCGAGCTCCGAACAACAGCTAACGGTTTGTTAAAAGAGATTTCTTCAGACTCACGGTCCGTCACGCCATGCTTTGCTTCGTTTTTGGCGGAGTTTCCTTCATCCCACTCGAACCCCTTGATTCCCCGCAACACCTCGGACATGGGAAGTATATGATCATGATATACAAGCGTCAATTAGTCGAACCTTGAGACGAAAAAGGCTTCGAGAATCTTTTCCACTCTGCCCGATCCGATTTTGACATTCGGATTTTCGTTGATGTCATCACGTGCTCAACGTGAGAGCACGGTCCTGTTATTTCAGTTTGATGAATTATTCGGGATTACCCACCGAGCCCGGCAGAAGCCTGACGAAGAACGAGAGCATTGACTTAAAAGCGCTAGCGCTCGGCCCGCACCGCCATCCAGCCGGCGAGCAGCGCTCCGGTCATTGCGGCAAAGTGCACCGTTTCCATCGGTACCCACGTACCGTCCGCGAGCAGCCCGGTGAGCTGCTGCAGCGCGGCCGGCCAGAAGAACTGCGAGAACTTTGCACGAAATATCCCGCTCCGAAGAGTTTCCCGCGCAAAGGGCCAAGCGCGAAGGCCGCCTAACCCGTGCCCCCTTAAGATTTGCCGTCTTAACTTTGCGCTCTTTGCGAGCTTTGCACAAGATATCGTCAGCTTGCGTTCGGTCCAACACGGCGGTCTGGAGAAATTTCATTTCATGACGCGAGGTCTTACTGCACGGATCGATGTTTGTTAGGTTAGAAATGGAAAGGAGATTGGTTGAAGCAGCAAATCATCACCGCCGCGAGTGTCGCCGCGCTTATATTCTTTCTCTCGACCGCCGCGGCGCAGGAGCGAGCCCGTCAGAGAAGATCGGGCAGCCACGCAACGGTGCCTGCCTCGCAGGTCGTTGACGGCGACTACTTTGCCTTCGGCGAAACGGTGGAGATCTCCGGCACCATAAACGGTGATCTTTATGCGTCGGGCGGTCAAGTCGTTATCGACGGCCGTGTCAACGGCGATGTTCTCGTCGCCGGCGGCAGAGTCAGTTTATCTGGAACCGTTTCTCAGGATGTGCGGGCTGCCGGCGGCCAGGTAGCGATTACAGGCAACGTCGGGAGAAATTTGACCGTTGCCGGAGGCAACGTGGAGATCGCCTCATCGGCAGTAGTCCGCGGCGGTGTCGTCGCCGCAGGTGGTAGCGTAGACTTGGCGGCACCTGTAGGCAGCGCGGCAAAGATAGCGGCGGGAACACTGATCATAGCGAATCGGATCGCCGGAGACGTCGAAGCGGCTGTTGGGACGCTTCGCATCGCTTCCAGAGCCGAGATCGGTGGCAACGTGAGCTACTGGAGCGGTCAGGAAGCCTCAGTGAGCGAAGGAGCGCGTATCAACGGGAAGATCGTCAGAAACGTCCCGCCGGAAAGGCCGCGGTTTTTTCCGGCCGCGTTCTTCGCCTGGCTCGTATTCGTGTCCATCAATTTTGTCTGCACCTTGATCCTGGGGCTTCTCTCGGCCCGTTTTCTTCCGCGATATCATCAATCCGTCATCACTACTCTCAGGGAAAGGCCATGGGCATCGCTGGGAGTAGGGTTCATCGCGGCAGTCGCCCTGCCGGTCGTGTGCGCGCTCCTGTTCGCGACAGTGCTGGCAATACCGCTTGCTCTGATTCTCCTGGTCGCGTTTTTCATCCTGCTCTACTGGTCGCGAATCTACGCCATCGGCCGAATCGGTGACTCGATCCTCGCTCATTTGCGGCCGGCCTCGAGCCGCGCCTCGGCCTTCGTGCTGGGACTGTTCGTCTACTACATTCTCGCCGTCATTCCTTTCATCGGGTGGCTCGTGGCCCCTCTGGTGATCCTTTTCGGGCTGGGAGCTGAATTGATCGCCAGGAAACAGTTTTACGTAACCGCGAGAAGCCAGGATTTAATCTAACGGGTTCGCGCCCAAGTACGCCAAGCACGCTAAGTTGGATCGTAAGACTCAGGAGAACGAGTTGGATCACTTGGTCGCCAGGCGCTCAGTCCCGGGTCAGCTACCGGGGTCAAGCTTTTACTTCATGACTTTCCGAAGTCACCGCGCCGCCGCACAGGAAATCCTAAAAACGCGCTAGAAATTCTGCGTCGTCTGACTCGTCACTCAGGTGCCGCAAAATGTTCGGTAGCACCCTCGTCCTTCCGGCGGAGGTTCGGCGAAGGCGGCAAATTCCGGTTGATCGTCGAAAGGGTGCGCCAAAATATTCAGCAGCGCGTCGAAGGAGGCGTAATCATCGCATTCCACCGCAGCGCTCAACGCTTCCTCGACTCGATGGTTGCGCGGAATGAACGCGGGATTGGCGCGCCGCATCGCCTGTGCCCGTTCTAAGGGCGCCGTCGCTTCGCGCGCAACCCGCGCGCCCCAGTGTTGACTCCAAAGATCGTAAGCCGACGGATCGCTAAACAGCGCGCGAAGCGGTTCCTCATCGCCTAAAGCGGCGTTGGCGAGATAGCGGAAGGCCAATGTGTAGTCGACCTTGTTGCCCGCCATCGCCGTGAGCAACTCCGTGGCGAGGTTGAGATCGGCTTCTTCTTCGCTGAGTAGGCCGAGCTTGGCGCGCATGCCGTTCAGCCAGTGGTGTTCGTATAGTTGTGGAAAGTGATTGACCACCTCGCTGGCGCGCGCCACGGCGCGGTTTCTATCGGTATGTAGCAAGGATAAAAGCGTCTCTGCAAAGCGGGCAAGATTCCACTGGGCGATTTTTGGCTGATTGGCGTAGGCATAGCGGCCATGAGTGTCGATGGAGCTGAACACCGTGGCCGGATCGTAATGATCCATGAAAGCACATGGGCCGTAGTCGATGGTCTCGCCGGAAATCGCCATATTGTCGGTGTTCATCACGCCGTGGATGAAGCCCACATGCATCCA
>DATBLC010000080.1:0-9621 GCA_036555515.1 Binatia bacterium | reverse complement strand
CTGCCGGCGGGCATTTCCACCTATGGAGAGGACGGGGTGGTGGCCGGCAAGGCAGAGAACCATTGACCGCGATCGGAAGGGCTCGCCTCTCGGTCGCACACTAGCGACATAGTCTCTAAATAACGAACTCATTAGTAAGTGAGATAAGCGTGTTACTGGTTCAATTTTGGGTGCACTGCGTAGTGGCTTCGCGGCAAACCTGCATGGTTTCTAGATCGATGGCGCCGCAAGAAGATCAAATTTCGATGGGCATCAAGATATCGCCGGTCCATCAAAACCAGCCAGCGGCGCTTTTTTCGCAACTTGACCGCATACCTCGCATGACTGAGTTCGGTTTCTTATCGCCAAAGGGAATATTCGTAAATCTCCTGCCGCGACATGCGACCGGAGCGGCTGGCCCCAGTCGCATGTCAGTTCAGGTTGCTCAGGGAATCACGACGGCGTCGATTACATGGATCACACCATTGCTGGCCATAATGTCGGTCTTGATAACGTTGGCGTTATCCACCATGACCTTCCCGTTGCTTGCATTGATCGTAAGGTCGCGTCCATTGGCTGTGCGCGCCGAGCCTAGCCCCGCCACTTGATCGGCCGTAATTTTCCCCGGCACGACATGGTAGGTGAGAATCGCTGTCAGCTTGTCGCGATTTTCAGCCTTCAGTAACTCTTCCACCGTGCCCTTCGGGAGCTTGGCAAATGCCTCGTCCGTCGGAGCGAAAACCGTCAGCGGGCCCTCCCCCTTAAGCGTCTCGACCAGACCCGCAGCCTTAACCGCCGCAACCAGCGTCTTGAACGATTCCGCCGAGACCGCGGTATCGACAATGTCTTTTTCCGGTATGTACTCCGCCCGCGCCGAGCCTCCCAGCAAAAGACCCGCTGTCAAAACCATTGCACCTATCGCAGATTTGTAATTCATCTTTTTTTCCTCCTTTAATTTTTCTGCGTAACCACTCGCTAGAGCAAGCGTGGGGCCAGCGAATTTAGTTCACGTAACGCACCGATTGTGGGGCAAAAATTTAAACAGGGCTGAAATCGCCGGGTAGGGGATGCAGGTTTGTGAGACAAGAAACTGTCTCACGACCGTCTCAATCTGTATCACGTGAGACAGTCAGGCTATCTCTGCGGAATAGTAATCTTGAGATCGGTTAAACGGCGGTAGAAGGTTGCGCGGCTCACACCGAGGAGACGCGCAGCCAGCGCGCGGTTACCGCGGGCGAGCGCGAGCGCGTCTAAAAACTTTGCTCTCTCGTCAGCTGGTGGTTGATCGGGGGTTGACGGTGCGATCTGACCAGCGCCCTTTATTTCAGGCGGCAAATCCTCGATCTGAATAACGGAGCCTCGGCAAGCAATGATGGCAAACTCAATGGCGCTCTTGAGTTCGCGGACATTTCCCGGCCATCGGTAGTCCGAGAGAAGGCGTGCAGCTTCGAGGCTCACTCCTTGAACGGCTTTTCCGCTCGCCGCGCTGCTCTGAGCCAGGCAAGAGGCGATCAATAGCGGGATGTCTTCGCGCCGTTCGCGCAAGGGCGGCAGCGAAATGCGCGCAACCCGAATGCGGTAGAACAAGTCTGAACGAAAGCGACCTTTAGTTACTTCGTCGCCGAGATCGCGGTGGGTAGCGGCAAGCACCCGCACGTCGATCTTTCTCGGTCTGTTTTCTCCAACCCGCACGATCTCGCGCTCCTGCAGCACGCGCAGCAGTTGGGTTTGCACGTTGAGGGGAATGTCCCCAATCTCGTCCAGAAAAAGCGTCCCCATGTTGGCGGCCTCGAATAGCCCCTCGTGATCTTCGATCGCACCCGTGAACGCGCCTCGCTTATGGCCGAACAATTGACTGGTCAAAAGCGAGTCCGTGAGTCCGGCGCAATTGACCGCTATAAAGGGCTTGTGTCGCCGATCGCTCGAGGAGTGAATGGCGCGAGCGACAAGTTCTTTTCCTGTGCCGGTCTCCCCTTCTATGAGCACCGTGGAGTCGACCCGCGCGACATCGCGAATTTGTTGGTAAAGGCGCTGCATCAACTCGCTCTTTCCCACCAAATCGTGAAAATGCCCCCGCTCAACCAGCAGGCGACGCAGGTCGTGGACTTCGGTGACGTCGTACAAAAAGAAAATTTTGCCGCGCGCGTCGCGCGGATCGTCCTTGACATCGATTTCCAGCCAGAGGCGGCGACCTGCCTCCATTTCGATGTGAAGCGGGATCTTGCTCCGATCACTTTCGGGCGTGCGCAGAAGCGTCCGGAGCTTCTCCGTCTCGTCCTCGTTGAAAGGCAATACCTCGTCCCAGCGCTTTCCCAGCTGATCGGCCTCTTTCTTGTGAAACAACCCCTGCGCCGCCTCACTGAGAAATACGATTCGCCCTTCAGCGTCGGCCATGGCCGTTCCCAAGCGCAGCTCATTCAATATGGAACGAAGATCGTTGCGGCTTTTTTCGACTTGGCGGAACATTTCCGCCAGTTGGGCTTCGGCGCGTTTCCGTTCCGTCACGTTCCTCTGGACGGAAATAAAATATTCGATTCGGCCCTCGGTGCTGCGAACCGGGGTGATATCCCATTCGACAAAATATTCCATCCCGTCCTTGCGGTAATTCACCGTCTCCCCGGAAAAGCTGCGGCCTTGAAAGAGGCTCTCGCGCAAGCGGTTCAGTAAAGAGCGGTCGGTTTTGGGTCCCTGCAGGATACGCGGGGTTTTGTGTAAAACTTCCTCCTGGGTATATCCGGTCATCTCGCAGAAAGCCGGATTCACGAATAGAATTTCCGGTCCCGGCAAGTCCAGCTGGGCGGATGTGATAACGACCGCTTCTTTGGCCTGTTCCACCGCGGACCAGAGCAAGCGCAACATCGCCTCGCCCTGAAACGCGCTATCCGGGGTGTTCAGAGCCTGATTCAAAGATTCCTTTGCCGCCATTAAATGGCTTCCTTATTATATCGAAGCTGTGTCCTAGGTATCTTTATAGCATCCGGAGCGTTATGTCTGCATCCGCAGCGAAGTAGGCAACAGGCAGTGGACAGCGGGCAATATAATGAAGCAAATTTTCAAGAACGAGAGATGAAAGCGGCAAGGAACTTGGGAGACAATAGAGCAACGTTGTTGACTAGATCGTTTTAACCCAGATTCCGCAGTTGCGCTCCGCAGAAAGCGCGAGGCGGAACCCTTCCGTAGCAAAGTCTCAGCCGAAGGCTGATCCGCCTGTGGCGGAGATGCCGTCTGCCTCTGAGCTGACATCGATCACCGGTGCTTGAATGGAACGTTAAAGCTCGTAACAACGAAGTGCGTAAGCGCAAAATGACTTTGAAATTTCCACAGTTGGACGCCTTCGCTACTCCAGGGTTCCACCTCGCTTGCCGTCTCCTCAGTCCCACTGCGGATTCCGGGTTCAATCCTCAAGGCCTCCACCATTTCGCGGAGGCCCTGGCAAAAAATACATTTCAGCAAGTCAACATCGCAAATGCGCCCATAGCACGCCAGTATTCCTCTCGACGAGCTCAGCTCGCTCTCAGTTCTTGGGCGCGGATCGGCAATTTTCGGATGCGCTTGCCGGTCCCGGCGAAGATGGCGTTGCATACCGCCGGCGCGAGCGGCGGCACACCGGGCTCGCCCACGCCGCCGGCCGGCTCGTTGCTGGGGATGATGTGGACCTCGACGGTTGGCATCTCATTGATCCTCAGCATCGGGTAGTCGTGGAAGTTGCTTTGTTGCACTCGCCCCTTGTCGATCGTAATGGCGCCGTACAGAGCCGCAGTCAGGCCCCAAACGATGCTCCCTTCTACTTGAGCTTTGACCGTGTCGGGGTTGACAAAAATGCCGCAATCGATGGCGCAGACCACGCGATGAACCCGCACCTTGCCGTCCTTTTGGATGGAAACTTCGGCGACCTCGGCGGCGTAACTGCCGTAGGAAAACGCGACTGCGATACCGCGGAAGCGGCCCTGCGGCAGGGGCTTTCCCCAATTGCCCTTTTCCGCGGCTAACTCCAACACGCCTTTGTGGCGCGCCGCTTTGCCGAGCAGGTCGCGGCGGAACTCGAAGGGATCCTTTTTAGCCGCGGCTGCCACCTCGTCGATGAACGACTCTGTGATGAAAGCGTTTTGCGACGCTCCGACGGAGCGCCAGAATCCGACGGGAATGCCGAGGTCTTTATAAATGTATTCCACTTGCAAATTGGCAATCGAGTAGGGGAGGTTGGCCGCGCCTTCGGTCATCAAAGAGTCGATGCCGTCTTTCAAAGGCCGTCCGTGCTGCGCGCCGATTGACGGCGCCACGATCCGGTGCAGCCACGCGAGCGGGGTTCCGTGCTCATCGAGGGCGGCGCGCATAACATTGTAGGTTGCCGGCCGGTAGTGGCCATGCTGTATGTCGTCCTCTCGCGACCAGATCACCTTCACGGGCGCGCCGACCGCCTTCGAGGTTTCGACAGCATCGGCGACGAAATCCTGTTCACCGCGCCGTCCGAAGCCGCCGCCCAGGAGCATGGTGTTGACCTTGACCGACTCGCGAGGCAAGCCGCTAATGCGCATGGCAGTGCGCTGAGTGCCGGTTTGATTTTGGGTTCCCACCCATACTTCGCATTGATCGTTTCTGACATGCGCGGTGCAGTTCATCGGCTCCATTGTCGCGTGCGCGAGAAAAGGCACTTCGTACACTGCGTCTAAGGTTTTGGCTGCGCCGGTGAGGACGCCCGCCGCATCGCCTTCCTTGCGCGCCACTGGTCCGGGCTGTTTGGCGGCCTCGCGGTAGAGGCGGGTGATCTCGGCGCTCGTCAGTTGCGCGTTGGGCCCTTCGTCCCAGGTGATCTTGAGCGCTTCGCGGCCCTTTTTGGCCGCCCAGTAACTGTTCGCCACCACCGCAACTCCGGAGCTGACCTGCACGACATCGCGCACGCCTTTGACCGCCTTGGCCTTCGTGGCATCGAAGCTCGCCACTTTTCCACCAAAGACAGGGCAGCGTTGAACGTTTGCGACGAGCAGCCCGGGAACTTTTACGTCGATGCCATAGATGCCGCGGCCGGTTACTTTATCGGGCGTATCGACTCGGGCGACAGCCTTGCCGATGAATCGGAATTGCTCGGGCGACTTGAGCTTGGGCTCTTTCGGCACCGGCAGCTCTGCGGCCCTGGCCGCGAGCTCGCCGTAGCCGAGCTTTCTGCCCGAAGGGCGATGGATCACTGCGTTTTGTTCCGCAACGCAGTCATCCGGGGAAACGTCCCACTGCTTGGCCGCCGCGAAAACCAACATCTCTCTGGCGGCCGCCCCCGCCCGGCGCCAGAGTGTCAGCATGTTGCGAATGCTCCGGCTGCCATTGGTCGATTGTTCGCCGCCGCGCATGGGGTCGCCATAGGCCGGATCGGCCGGCGCTGGCTCGGTACGGACTTTCGCCCACTCCGCTTCCAATTCATCGGCTATGATCATGGGAATCGACGTCATTATGCCCTGACCCATCTCCGACTGGCCGACGATGATGGTCACGGTGCCGTCTCTGGCGATGCGCACCCAGGAATTGAGCTTGGTTTGCGCCGCCTCGCTTGCCGCTCTGGCGAGCCGCCCGGAGCTCGGAACATGAAATCCAAGCAACAAGCCGCCGCCCGCGCTGATACCTGCTTTCAGAAAACCGCGCCGGCTCAGATTGATGATGGCGCTCATTTCGCACCTCCCTGGGCGGGGTTGCCCGCGGCGCGGTGAATCGCGCGCCGGATGCGCTGGTAGGTTCCGCACCGGCAGACGTTGCCCGCCATCGCCGCATCGATGTCCACGTCGCTAGGCTTCGGCTTCTTTGCGAGCAGGGCCGCCGCCGACATGATCTGCCCCGACTGGCAGTAGCCGCACTGCGGAACTTCCTCGGCGATCCAGGCTTTCTGGAGGGAGTGGCTGCCGTTCGCCGAAAGGCCTTCGATGGTTGTGATTCGCTTTCCTTTGACGGAGCCAATCGGCGTGATACAAGAACGGATCGGTTGGCCATCGAGATGGACCGTGCAGGCACCGCATTGCGCGATGCCGCAGCCGAACTTGGTGCCGGTCAAGCCGAGGTTTTCACGCAGGGCCCAGAGCAGGGGAGTGTCAGGATCGACGTCGACCTGGTGCCTTTTGCCGTTCACGATGATCGGGATCATGGGTCCTCCTGATTTGTAAAGTGAACGCGAAGGGTGTCGTTGAATTTTTCATATCACAGGTCCGGCGTGCGGTCGAGATGGTGCACGGACGCCTCGGGATTGAGGATGTTGATGGGGTTGCCCGCCGCATAGGCGAGAATCTGATCGATTACGAGACCGTAGTAAAGCTCATAGTTCTCCATCTCGACATAGCCCAAGTGAGGCGTGGCGATCACGTTGTCCATCTTGAGCAGCGGGTGAGCTGCGCCGATCACCGGCTCATCTTCAAAGACGTCTACCGCCGCAAAGCCCGGCCTGCCGGACTTTAAGGCCTCGACCAGCACGCCTTCGGCGATGATGCTGGCGCGGCTGGTGTTGACGATAAGCGCGCTCGATTTCATGCGCGCGAGATCCTCGGCCGTGACGATGGCGCGCGTCTCGGCGTTGAGCGGAAGATGGAGACTTAGAATGTCGCTTTCAGAGAAGAAGGCGCTTCGGCTTTGCGCGTTTTCGTAGCCGGCCTCCCGCGCTCGCCCGAGCGACCCCTCTCGACCCCAGCACAGCACGCGCGTGCCGAACGCCCGACCGACATGCGCCACCAGGCTGCCGATGCGGCCATAGGCATAAACGCCGAGGGTTTTTCCTTTGACGCACATCCCAATGGTCGATTGCCAGTGTCCTTGTTTTAGCCGCTCAGCTTCGTATGGGATGTGACGCAGCGCAGCGAGAATAAGACCCCAGGTGAGCTCCGCAGTCGGATGCGGCGTGGCGAAGCCGGCCGCAGAAACCAACACGCCGTGTTCGGTGCAGGCGTCAATGTCGATATGTCCCGTGCTGCGCCCGGTCTGGCTTATAAGCTTGAGCTTGGGCAGGCGCTCGATCAGCGGGCGCAAAAATGGCGAGCGCGCCTGGGTCAGGATGATGGCCTCGGCCTCTTGCAAGCGCTCGGCAAGGCGCGCCGGATCCTTTTCTGTGTCGTTATAGACCAAGACCTCGTGCCCCCCGAGCTTTGCATAGCTCCGCAGCGTGCGGAAGGCGTCTTGATAGTCATCGATCACGGCGATCTTCATCGTTAGCCTCTAATAAGGATGAGTTAATTTCTCTTCCCGCCTTCATCCATTCTATGTGGCAAACTACTGACAATCTGGCTGCCGTTCAACCTGAAGCCGGACGCTTCTGATGCTTCGAAGTTTGACCGGCTCGACCGCATTGGGTATAGAATGCAACGTTTCCGCGGGATTGCTCGAGAGACGCTATTACCGTTCAAACCATTCAAGTCGTTCAAACGGTTCAAAGGTCTGAAACGGAGCGTAGCGATTGAACAGCTTGAACGTTTGGAACGTTACTGAAGAAGAAAGAGTAAGGAGAAAAGCGCAATGAAGTACAGAGTGAAAAGTCTCATGGCGATGAGCCTTGTTTGTGTGGTCGCGTTGTCGGCCGCGATGGCCATGGCACAGACTTATCCGACGAAGACCGTGCGTCTCATTATTCCTTTTCCTCCCGGTGGCAGCAACGATATCGTGGGGCGCTTCATCGCCACCAAATTGACCGAGCGGCTCGGCAAGCAAGTGGTCGCGGACAACCGCGGCGGGGCAGGAGGGGTCATCGGCACTGAAGCCGCGGCCAAATCGGAGCCCGATGGTCACACCTTGCTCATCATCTCTTCCGCTTACTCGATCAATACCTCGCTTTACAAACTGCCCTACGATCCGGTCAAGGCCTTCAACCCGATCGCCAAGCTAGGAACCGGGCCGAACGTTTTCGCCGTCCATCCGGGTGTTCCGGTCAACTCGGTCAAAGAGTTCATCGCGCTCGCCAAGGAAAAACCCGGCCAGCTGAATTTCGCCGCGGCGGGTGTCGGCAGCTTTCAGCACCTAGGTAGCGAGCTTTTCAAGTCGATGACCGGCGTTGACGTCGGCATCGTCCAGTTCAAAGGCGGTGGTCCCGCGATGATCGACGTGATCGGCGGCCATACCCATGCCGCGCTCGGCTCCCTCATTCAATTCATGCCCCATATCAAGTCCGGCAAAGTCAAAGCGCTGGGCACGGGCGGAGCCAAGCGTAGCGTTTCCTTGCCCGATGTGCCGACGATCGCCGAGGCCGGTGTCCCAGGCTACGAAGCGAATAACTGGTGGGGCATTATCGCGCCAGCTGGCACGCCGCGCCCGATCATAGACCGGTTGTACAAGGAAATCTCAGCTATTCTGAGCACGCCGGAAACCCAGAAGGTGTTCGGCGATCAGGGCGCTGAAGTGGACAAACTGGGCCCGGCCGAGTTCGGCCCCTACATCGCAGCCGAAACGGCTAAATGGGGCAAGGTCATAAAAGACGCCAACATCAAAGCGGAGTAGAGACAGCAAAGCCGCAACTGGAAGAGAGAAGAGATTTCACCAAAGAGACGCGGAGTACGCAGAGTTCAAATAATCCTTTGATCAAAAACTATTTACTGTGTGCCCTCCGTGCCTCTGCGGTGAGTTTTCTTCTTGATCGATGCCGGGAAGATAGTCGCTGAAAAATTTGCGGAAACGGCGAAGACCCAGCGGCCTCACGGAACTTTCAATTGAGAATCGCGCTGCACCACAACAAGGATTTCTGGGCCGGCATCATGCTAATTGTCTTCGGCGCCGCGTCGATCTTCATCGCCCGCGATTATTCCTTCGGCAGCACGATGCGGATGGGGCCCGGCTATTTCCCCAGCGTGCTCGGCGGCCTCCTCGTCCTGTTCGGCGTTTACGTGATGCTCACCGGACTGCGCGCGGGCGAGACGATCACCGTTAACTGCTCGATCCGGGCGTTAATAGTTCTGTCCCTCTCGCTGGTCGCGTTCGGGGTATTGATGACACATGCGGGCTTCATACCGGCGATGGCGGTGCTCATCTTCGGGTCGGCGTCGGCGGGACGGGAGTTCAAGTTCGTGGAAGTTTTACTGCTCACCGTTATTCTGACCGGGCTCTCGGTCGCCATTTTCATCTGGGGCCTGGGTCTGCCATACCAGCTGATCAAAGGCCTCTGACACCATCGCCATGGAGCTCTTCGACAATCTGATTTTCGGCTTCAGCGTCGCCCTCTCGCTTCAGAACCTGATCTACTGTTTCGCCGGCGTACTGGTGGGGACCTTGATCGGCGTCCTTCCCGGCATCGGACCATTGGCGACCATCGCGATGCTCTTGCCGCTCACCTTCAACGTGCCGCCGGTTGCGGCAATGATCATGCTCGCCGGCATTTACTACGGCGCCATGTACGGCGGTTCGACGACTTCGATACTGGTCAACCTCCCCGGCGAGACCGCCGCCGTAGTCACCTGCATCGACGGTTACCAGATGGCGCGGCAGGGGCGCGCCGGAGCGGCCCTTGCGATCGCGGCCATCGGCTCGTTTTTCGCCGGCACCGTCTGCACCTTGTTGATCGCGCTATTTGCGCCGCCGCTTGGCGAATTCGCTCTGAAATTCAGTTCGGCGGAGTATTTCTCGCTGATGCTGATGGGTCTGGTAGCGGCGGCAGTGCTCGCTCACGGTAACATGGCGAAGTCCCTCGCCATG
>DATBLC010000079.1:0-21126 GCA_036555515.1 Binatia bacterium | reverse complement strand
CCGGGAGCGGCTTTAACCTTCGCTGCATCGACGAGCCCATACCCGCGCACCCAGATGCTGTAAGTCGCTTTCGGCAGATCGGGCAGGACGTAACGGCCTCGTTCGTCGGTGACGACGATCTTAGCGTACTTGGTCGGAAGGTCGGTAGTCTCCGCTATCACCCAGACTCCGGCTTCCGGTCCGTTTGCACTGGTTACCACGCCACCGATGTCGTCGTTGTCGATAAGGACTCTCGAATCATTGGTTGTTTGAGCAGTGATCGCTATCGGGGCAGGGAGCAAGCAAAGCGAGAGCCCAACTGCGACTACGCCTAAGCACAACAGCCGTGTCGTCTTCATGTTCCGCTCCTTGACCATCAAAAACTGTGTGGACCGACAGCTTCAAACAAGTGCGCCTCTACGGGCGAACAGAAATTACCGAACAATCAGCCATGGTGTCAATGTAAAAGGCGGGAGAAGGCACGACCCGATTGGAAGGGGGAACCCTTCGGTTCATCGACCGAAGGGTTCCACACGTCCAGTAAAACTCAAGAGCAGGCGTTCGAGATTGCTCGCGCCTCTTGCTTGGCGCCTCTCGCCACTACTTCGCCAGCGGATCGGGGCGAAGCTGAAAGTGTACGGCTATAGGTTTGCGGCCCTTGCCGCCTTCCATTAACCACGGCGCGCGGTCCCCGCTCGTGGTCCACAATCCACGGCCTTTCCAGCCGGCTTTGGGGTCGTCGATACGCCCGTCGAAGCCTTTGGCGTAAAACCCCATAGGATAGGGTACACGCAAAACAATCATCTTGCCGTCTTTCATCGCGATCAGTCCATTATTCAAGTTACCGGTGGACAGTGGAATGTCCTCGCCAAGCCCAAACGTGTTGTGCTGGTCGACCCAGGTATAGTAGCTCGATTCCGCGCTGTTCTCGCCGATGCCTTTAAAACCGGGACCCGGGTATTGATAAAAGGACCAGCCTTCGGGGCAATGGTCGCCGGTCGCTTTTGGTCCGTTGAGGGGGCCTTTGCACTTGCGCCTATCAAAGCTACCGAGATGTCCGCTCCCGAGCGATACCCACACGACGCCTTGGCGGTCGATGTCGGCACCACGGATACCGAAGCCTGGCATGGGCACGTTGTAGATCTCAGCCAGCGCTGTCTCCGGCGGATTAGGTCCCGGGGCGAGCCGAACCACCGCGCCCGGATTGGTCCGCCACGAACCCCAGATCGAGCCATCCACCGGACTCGGCATCACGGCGTAAAAACCCGCGACGATGCGCTTGTCCTTTGTCGGATCGACCGGCTGGTTGGGCTCGACGTAGTCGTCACGCTTGCCGTTGCCGTTGGTGTCGAGAATCAGGGCCGTCCAGCCTTGGGATTTGGCGATATCGCCTGTCTCATCGAACATCTTGGTGTTGATCCAACCCACCACCGGCCCGCCGCCGCTGGTCCAGAGGGTCTCGTTAGCGTCGTAGCCAAATTGCAGATGATGCGTCTGGAAGCAGATATCGACGTACGTGTACTGTCCAGTTTTGGGATCGAGCATGGTGACCTGGCGGTTTGTCCGTTCCATAGGGAAGAGCTTTGCCGACGGATGATCCGAGCCTTTTCTGCAAAAGGCTGGCGTGTCGGGTCCGCGAAATCTCGCCGCGAACCACACTCGCCCTTTCCGGTCGAACATGCCGTTGTGGTTATTGGCCTTGGTGTCCCAGATCTTCTCCGTGCCCCAGTACGGCGACGGTTGCATAACCTTGTCGCTCGCCGCATGGCCAGGCCCGAGCGCTTCCGGAATGTTTGACCGCACCGGAGCCTTTAGGTTCGTGGCTGTGTGCGTTTTTGGATCGAGCACCGGAATGAGATCTACGCTGTATTCGGTCGATCCGTAAAGCGGGCCGTAGGCGTTGACGTTGGGATAGCGCCGATCCGACGCTATCAGATCGTGAGTGTAATGCTTTTCCGTGAGCCAGTCCCAGGTGGTGACGACGATGTTGCGCTCGACGCCCTGCGGTCGCGCCGGCTTTGCATGGGGCAGTTCGCCCTTGGCAATGCGGTCAGTCCAGTCGGCAAAGTAGCGAATCGGTGCGCCGCCGAGGTTCTTGACCAGCTGGTTAAACATGTTTTCGCCAGATTGGCCGGACTGAATGCGGCGGAACCACGCTTCCTCGGAATTGTTGAACTTACCCATGGGGAACGGCACTTCTTTCGGGAGGGTGCGCGTCGCCGACTGGCCCATCGAATGGCAGCCCACGCAACCGTTGTTCTTCATCGAGTTGAGCCACTCACTCTGAGTCACCTTCGCCGGAATCGCGCCCTTGCCGCCGAATTCACTCGCCGCCGGAATCTTCAGCATGGAATACCAATAAATTGCTGGGTAGTATTCCGCCGCTGCGGCTTCGTTCGGCGCGACCACCGCCTTGAGGTTCACGATTTTGCCTGGGGTCGCGTTAATCTTGGGTGAATCAACAAGGCCATAGCCACGCACCCAAATGCTGTAATTGGCTTTGGGCAGATCGGGCAACACGTAGCGGCCTTGATCATCGGTGACCACGCTCCTGGCAAACCTGGTGGGCAGGTCGGTGGTTTCCGCGATCACCCAGACGCCGGCTTCCGGCCCCTTCGCGCTGGTGACCACGCCGCCAATGTCGTCCTTGTCGATGCTTACCGTTGCGCCTTTACCCTGTTGGCCGCTGATTGTGACGGGCGATGCTGCTATGAACGCTATAAAGCCAAACGCAAACATGCCAATCTGCAAGAGCATCTTCGTTTTCATAACGCTCTCCTATAAAAAAATTCCGCCTGGCGCTAGATTGCCCGCGACGGGTTTTTGTCAACAAAGTCTCCGATCGAGAACCAACGGTCTTTGAGGTGGAGAGTATCGAAACATAACGATCTGTGTCAACTGAAACTTTGCGTGGCCCAGGGCAATCGCTACACCAAACGGGGTAGATCTAATTTCTTCAGAGATTTGCCTCTCGCCGGTCATTCGAATACCTGCCATCAACCGCTAGGTGACTGAGACATAATAAAGTTTACAAATGAGTTGTCACGCGAGTTTCTATCATCGCGTCCTCCGGCTGCGCTCAGGATAAACTCCGGATCTCGGTCGAGATTCTTCACTCCGCTACGCTATGTTCAGAATGACAGGGCAGAGAATAAGAAAATTTTTAACAACCCCTAAGCGAACCCCGAACGATCTCGGCGATTCGCTGCGCGCGATCCAAGCCGACCGTAGGTTCGCAAGGAAGCTCAATCAGGTCGGGCCAGATTTTTTCAGCATTGGAAAGCCGGTCCCGTACGCACTGTTCATATCCGGGCAAAAGGTGGATCGGCACGTAACTGCCCTGAACTTCGTAGCCCGACTGCCGAAGGGCCGTGAGCGCGCGGGTCGCGAGGTCTTTGCCGCGGCGCCGCGGCAAAATTCGCACGACTTGCGTCAAACACGCCGAACCACTCCGGTGCGCTATGAGTTGCAAGCGTTCGTCGCCGCCAAGCAATTCTTGATAAGCGCCGACGCGGGCGCGGCGAGCAGCGATGTTTTCGTGCAGAGTCTGCATGAGAGAAAGCGCCACCGCGGCACCAAGATTGGCCATCGTCTCTTGGCGATACCGAATCGGCGGTGTATCGGGACCGGCCCGCGGCGCGCGCGAAAACGCGCTTTCTAGCGGCAACGCCCAGCGCCGCCAGCGGCACCAGACTAGCGTTGAGAAATAATTGCGCAGCGCAGTCGCGCCCGACGGCGCCGACAATCCGGCGTTGGCGATTCGCGCGGCAAGTTCATTGTTCTTGACAACAACAGCGCCACCGCCGAGACCGAAACAAACCTTCTCCCTGCCAAAACTCAGAATACCCGCGTCGCCGAAACTGCCAATGGGCCGCCCGTCGATGTGCGCGCCCAGCGCCTGCGCAGCGTCGTCGACGACATGAATATTTCTGCCCTTCACGAGATCGATAATCGAACCGATCTCGGCGGGATTGCCGAACAGATGCGGTACGATGATCGCTTTGGTTCTTTTACTAAACACCGCTTCGACGTTTGCCGCGGTAATGTTGAGTTCCGCCGCAACATCGGCGAGCACGGGCACGGCCCCCGTGGCGATTATCGGCGCAACCACGGCGCTACAACAAAAAGCGGGAACGATCACTTCGTCGCGTCGTCCGACGCCGCACCCGCGCAGGGCGATCTCCAGCGCCAAACTGCCTGAACCGCAAAGAAAAACATCGGCGACGCCCAGCGCTTCGATCACCGCTGATTTGAGTTTACCAAGTTCAGGTCCGTCGACGAGGTTGCCCGTCACGAAGCAGTTGACACTGCTTCGATAGGTTGCGCCGTTCCAATAGGGGACGGCAAGAGGAACGAGGGGGAAGAATGTCATTGTTCGTCTGAATATTATATGGCAGGCTTGGCCATCACCGGCAAGCCCGGTTTATGCATCGCTCCAGGAAACACTTCGACAGAGCGCGATTCGGCAATCAGCGTGACAATTGCGCCTAAAAATCGCGCGGGCTTGAATTTTTTTTCGTCTAAGTCAGAACTACTTTGAATAAACCGGGCAAGGAGGAAGCGGTCATGGCGAGAATCACGGGAGGTCAGCTAATTTGCAAAGCGCTCAAGCTCGAAGGCATAAGCAACATTTTCTGTCTGGCAGGCGATCATATTCTGCCGACGCTCGATGTGATGGCGGACCAGGATTTCCGCATCATCGACACGCGCCATGAGCAGGCTGCGGTGCACATGGCGGATGCCTGGAGCCGTATCACCGAAACTCCGGGAGTTTGCATGTATACGACACCCGGTTTCGCCAACGCCATTCCCGGTCTCACCAATGCCATGCACAGCGAGGCGCCGGTCATCTCCATCGCCGGCTGCGCCGATACACATGATCTGGGCCGAGGCGCCCAACAGGAAATCAACCAGGTGGGCATGGCCGAACCGATATGCAAAGGCTCGTTCATGGTCCCTGACATTCGCCGAATTCCCGAGTTCATCGCGCGCGCGGCGCGCCTGGCGTTCATCGGCCGGCGCGGCCCGGTGCATCTGACCATTCCGATTGACCTTCAGGAACAAAGCGTAGATGAAGACCAGGTAGTTTTTAACGCCGAGGGCGAATACCGCGGCAAGGCGTCCGTCCTGGCAGACCCGGCGCTCGTCACCCAGGCGATTTCGTTATTGCGCCAGGCGCAGAAACCACTGCTCATAGCCGGCAGCGCCGCCGGTTACACTCTGTCCGGCGAGAATCTGCAAAGGTTCATCGAAACGACGCGGCTACCGGTACTGACCGAGGAGCAGTCACGCGGTTTGATCTCCGACGACCATCCCTACGCCTTTGGTTTTTTTGAAAGAGGCCTCAATCGCGCCGCCGCTAAGGTCCGCGACGCCGATCTCGTTCTGCTTTTGGGTCGCAAGCAGGACTTTACCATCGGTTATTGCCGGCCACCCCACGTTGCGGCGAGCGCCAAAATCATTCAAATCGATCCATCACCCATGGAGATCGGGCGCAACCGTGGCGTTGCGATTGGCATGGTCGGAGATATCACCAGCGTCCTCGATCAATTGACCAAAGAAGCGGCAAAGCACAGCTGGAGAGAACTCCCGTGGATCAACGAACTGCGCGATGCGCGGCGCGCCCAGGCCGAGTGGGCGGCAAACCTCGCTCGTGCCGAGACGCCGATGCACGCGCTATTCGTGCACAAGACGATCAAATCGATCCTGCAACCGGATGATTGCCTGGTGTTCGACGGCGGCGACTTCTGCCATTTCGGTCGCTCTTTGCTGCCCGCGCTAAAACCAAAACGCTGGCTCTATGTTTCGAGCCTGGGAATGTTGGGCTCGGCGCTTCCCAGCGCGCTCGCCGCCAAGGTGGCGTACCCCGATTCAAGAGTGATCATGCTCAGCGGCGACGGCGCTTTTGGCTTCAATGCCATGGAATTCGACACGGCGGTGCGTCATAAGCTTAATATCGTGGCGATTTTGGGAAACGACTCCGCCTGGGGCATCGACCGGCAAATCCAGCTGGGCTTATACGGGCGCTCGGTGGCCACCGATTTACGGCAAACCCGCTACGATCAGGTCGTGCAAGGTCTGGGAGGACATGGCGAATTTGTCAGCCACGCTGAAGAGTTGGAGGCGGCATTGCGCCACGCCTTCGCCGCCGGAAAGCCCGCGCTATTGAACGTCGCCGTGCAACAAGTTGTCAGTCCGCGCGGCGAAGTCGCCATTGCGCGACGCAAGAAAGGATGAAGGATAAAGGCGGAAGGATGAAGTTGCCGGGAATCCGCTGAATTTATTTCATCCTTCATCCCTCATCCTTCATACTTTTCTGTCAGTGCGAGATTGCTGGGCTGGCCCGCGCCATCGACCTTCACGCCGCCGTCTGCAGCGGCTTGCTGAATGCGCCGCCATTCGTCCTGGTAGCCGCGCGTGTGGCCGCGAAAGTGCGGCATGACGTAGCGCGCGAACATTTCCATGGACCGGCGGATCTTTTCGCTGCTCGTCCACTCATGCGAAGTTAACATCAGGCCACCGAAGCCGCCGGTCTCACCCTGCATTCGCTCGATATGCGCAATAGCGTCATCGGGAGTGCCGATGATCCAGTCACGCCGGTCGGCGCCGGAGCGCGCGGTGATCTCATTGGCCGGCTGGCCCGGATACGATTCGTAGGGCGCCTTCAGTCCGATGGAAACGAAATATTCCATGTCGCGCTTGATGCTCGCTTCGACGTCGCGCCACGCTTCCTCTTTGCTGTCGGCCAGATAAACGCAGGTGGCGATGCGCCAGTTGTCGCGGCAAGTCGCCGTGCCATGTTTCGCCGCGATCGCTTCGACCTGGCTCCACTGCTCGGCCTTCGATTGATTGTTCCTGACGTTTTTTCCCGCCGGGGATAAAAGGAGCATGCCGTATTTGCCGGCTAGCTCGAGGCTGATCGGATTTCCCGAGGACGCGATGGCCAGCGGCATGCGCGGCTGCTGGTACGAACGCAGCTGCAAGCGCATTTGCTTGAACGACCAGAAGCGGCCTTGATAGTCGATGGGCTCGGGCGACTCGAGCAACCGGACGATGATATCCGCCGATTCCGCCAGCATCGGATACAGTTTTTCATTGGGCAGGCCGAAAAGCTTTTTGTCGGTGACCAGCGCACAAGGACCGACGCCAAGAATGGCGCGGCCGCGCGTCAGGTGATCGAGAAAAGCCATCCGCTCCGCGACATGAAACGGATGATGAAACGGGACGCTAATCACCGAGGTGCCGAGACGAATCCGGTGGGCGTGGGCGGCGGCCTTGGCCAGAGCCATTTCCGGTGCCGGCATGGTCTCCCATCCACCGGAGTGATGCTCGCCGATGAAAAACTCGTCGAAGTCCAACTCTTCCGCGTAATGAATCAACGAGATGTCCCGGTCGAATGCCAGCGCGGGATTTTCTGACGGATGATGCAACGGCATCATGAAGAATGAGAATTTCATCAGCACTCCTTAAGGGAACGTCGCGACCGCCCGGGGATGACGCTCGCGTAATGAAACAAAGTTCGAAACGCGATCGTGGGAAATCTCAATGTTTTGATTGACTTCCCGGAACCGTCACCGTGATATGCGACATCGGCGAATCGGCCTTGGCGCCATGCCAGTGGCGCTCGCCGGCCTTGATGTGCACGATATCGCCGACGGAGATCTCGCGCTCCTCGGTTTCAATCGCCACCATGCCCTTCCCGGCGGTGACGACCAAAATCTGATCGCAATCATGTACATGCCATCCAGTGGTCGCGCCGACGCGAAAGTTCACCACGTTACAGCGAAAGTTGTCGGATTGTCCATCGCCGATGACAGCCTGCCGGGTTCGGCTCACCGGCCCGCCGTTCCAGCCGGCAATCGGCGTGGCGGTGTCCATCGGTTTTTCCGGCAAATCGCTAATCTTAAATACGCGCATGATTAGCCTCCTTTCTTTAAATATTTTCCCGCCATCATCGCTAATTGGGATTCACGAGACGATACAGGATCACCACGAGCACGCCATTCACAACGTTCAAAAAGTTCAAAACGTTAAAATAGTTCAAAACGATCTCCGGATTGATCGACGGCTTGAACGATTTGAACGACTTAAACGGCTTGAACCTAACGCAATCGGAATTCTGGTGCCCTTTGTACAAAAATCCTATCCTTGCCACAACTACACCGGACGAGCGGAAACCGTCAAGACCGCGCCGGCCAAAACAAGGCGCTGACAGTTGACAGCCTTCGATAGCGTCCGTTATAAGCACGCCAGGTGAGCGAATGATTGAAATGAGGTTGATCATGCCCAAAAAATTGACGCTGTGCGACCGCCTGCTAGTCGCGGTTTTGATGCTTTGTTTTTTTTCATTAGGGCCGCGAAATGCCGACGCTGCGCAGACCGGCGGCTTCGACGAGAAAGCGGTGGCTAATTTTTATCGCGGCAAGTCGGTGACGATCGTGGTCGGCTTTGCCCCCGGCGGCGGCTATGACATTAGCGCGCGAATTCTCGCGCGGCACTTCGGCCGGCATATCCCGGGCAATCCCACTCTCGTCGTCGAGAATCGTCCGGGAGCCGGCAGCCTCGTGGCCGCCAATCTGGTTTACAAGGGTTTACGCAAAGACGGCACCTATGTCGCGACGTTCAACTCACAGATGGTCTTGCAGCAGCTCTTGGGCCAACCAGGCATTGAGTTCGACAGCCGAACTTATAATTGGCTCGGCAGCGTGGCGTCGAGTCAAAGCGCCTGCGCCGTTCACAAGGATACCGGCGTAACTCACGTCAAGCAGCTCTTGGGCGCCAACGCCAAGGTGGTAAACATGGGCGGAGAAGCGCCTGGGTCGGGCATCACCGACGCGGCCGCCATCATGCGCGCCGCGCTCGGCGTAAAATTCAAAATCATTTACGGTTACGCCGGCGCGAGACCGGTTGCCAATGCGGTTTTGAATCGCGAGATTGACGGCATGTGCATCAGCTGGGAGTCGTTTACTTCCGACCTCAAAATGTTTTTCGAGCCGGCGAAAATTGTCAACGTCCTGACCATCTTCGGCAGCGAGTTGCCCAAGCATCCCTGGCTCGAAAACGCTGAAGCGGCGGAAGCAATCGCTCCGAATAATTCCGCGCGGACGCTGTTAAAACTCGTGTATGCCCCCGGCAAAATGTCCTTTCCTTACGCTGTAGCGCCTGGCGTGCCAGCCGATCGGCTGGCGGCGCTGCGCGCGGCATTCGTCAAGACCCTCGCCGATCCGGCGTTCGTCGCCGACTTTGAAAAGTTTCGCCCGCTTGTGCCGCGCAATGGCGAGGATGTTTCACAGATTGCCAAGGAGTTGCTCGCGACCACGCCCAACCTGGTCAGCGAGCTGAAGGAAGCCTTGAAGCAGAGGGTCGGTCCCTAAGCCGCGCGCAAAATAACTCTGGTGCGCGCACGTCAATCGCAGGCAAGAGGAAAGTGAGGAGGGATGCTTGACGCGTTCTTTTCCGGATTTCTGCAAGTTTTCACTCTCTCCACTTTTTCCTTGCTTCTGCTCGGCATCCTGATCGGCTTCGTCGTTGGCATTTTGCCCGGCATCGGCGGCGCCGCTACCCTCGCTCTCATGCTTCCGTTTGTCTTCGACATGACGCCGCGAGACGCCTTTGCTTTTCTGCTGGGCACCTTGGCGGTGACCTCCACCACCGGTGACATTACTTCAATCCTCTTCGGGGTTCCCGGCGAATCGATATCGGCAGCGCTCATCCTGGACGGTCATCCAATGGCGAAGCAGGGCGAGGCCGGAAGAGCGCTGGGCGCGGCGCTTATGAGCTCGCTGGTCGGGGCGATTATCGGCGCATTTGTGTTGGCGGCGGTCATTCCAGTCGTCGCGCCGCTGGTGCTCACCTTCAAGTCTCCCGAATTTTTCGCCCTCAGTTTGTTGGGCATAACCTTCGTTGCCTCGCTCAGCGGCGACAGCATGCTAAAAGGGATCATCGCGGCCGGAGTCGGTCTGGTACTTGCGATGATCGGCCTGGATCCCCAATCTGGCATCCCACGCTACACCTTCGGTATGGCGCAACTGTGGGACGGCATCGGTCTTGTACCGGTAACGGTCGGACTCTTTGCCATCCCCGAAATCGTCGATCTTTGGGTTAGAGGCACCAGCATCGCTGATAAGCGTGTCGGCAAATTGGGCGGGGTATGGCAGGGCGTCAAAGATACTTTCGCACACTGGGGTATTACGCTTCGGTGCAGTCTGATCGGGACTTTTATCGGCATCATTCCAGGCCTGGGCGCCGCTGTCTCGCAGTGGATGGCATACGCCCATGCCGTGCAGAGTTCGTCCGACAAGCATCGATTTGGCGCCGGCGACGTTCGCGGCGTACTCGGACCGGGGGCGGCAAACAATTCGGGGTTGGGCGGTTCACTGGTTCCGACCATCGCATTTGGCATTCCGGGTAACGTGGTGATGGCCTTGCTGTTGGGGGCTTTTCTCATCAAAGGCATAGTTCCAGGGCCGTCCATGCTCAGTAAACACCTGGATCTGACTTTTGCGTTCGTCTGGTTCATCGTGGTTTCTAATCTCATAACGGTAGCCGTATGTTTTGTTTTCCTCGAGCAGCTCGCAAAAATTACTCACATTCGGGGATCTCTTCTCGTACCGGGACTGATTCTGCTAATTTTCCTAGGGGCCTATGCCGAAGCGAAGTCGACTTTCGACATGGGGCTGGTTCTGATCTTCGGCTTCATTGGATTATTAATGGAATATACGGCGTGGCCACGCCCGCCGCTGCTTCTCGGGTTGGTCCTTGGCGCGCTTATCGAGCGAAACTTTTTCATTTCTTACGAAATCCACGCGCTGGGCTTTCTATTGAGACCAGTCGTTGTGGTTATTCTTCTGACCGGGTGCCTGGCTCTTGTTTATGGCCGACTCAAGAGCCTCTGGTCGCACGATTAGAGCATAGGAGGGTTCGGTGTCTCACAAAAAGAGCGAATTCCTGTTTAGCGCGGCGATAGTGCTTTTTTTGATCTGGGTTATCTGGGAACCGCAAAACTGGCCTGCCCCGGCTCGATTGTTCCCGTGGTCGCTCGGTTTTTCGGTACTGGCTCTGACGTTAATACAATTCGTGGTATCCGGGCGTGCCGTGATTAGGGAAATCAGAACCGGCTCCACGCAACCAAAAGATCGATCGGCCAGTGACATCGGAGATGTTAGCGATCGTCATCGCGTCGGCGCCCAATCCGAAGCGTCGATCGCTCCGATGAGTCCTCCCGCCTTGGGGCACGCCATGCCCGCTGCAGAGCCCGCCGGCCGAAGGTTTGTGACTATCTGCATTTGGATCGCAGCCTTTTTTTTAGGCATCTGGTTGGTGGGCTTTAAGCTTGGTTCCTTCTTTTTAACCATCGTGTTTATGAAAGTAACCGCCAAGGAAAAATGGCCGATCAGTGCGGCGATGGCGCTCGGCACATACCTTTTCTTTTGGTTAGTTTTCGATATCGGGCTGAAACTTCCGCTGGACAATGGCTTCCTAACGGATTATTTCTCCCTTGATTCTATCCTCGCCTTTTGAGGCGGGAACAACATTGTGGGTTTCCAAAGGGGGCGTGCCTTTGGTCAAGGGCGGGGCTAAAGAACCGGCCCGCGAAAGGGGCTTCGATCAGTGACCTATGTCTTCCGAGGCGTTTGTCCGGAGGTTAACCATGATTGTTGGTCTTCTGACATTGCTTTTGATCCTCTCGGTTCCGTCGGCCACAACGCAAGCAGCGGATAAGATCCGAATCTCCGTCTCCGGCAGTTACAACATGATTTTTCTCTCCGCTGGCGTTGCGCAAAACAGGGGGTTTTTCAAAGACGAGGACCTCGACGCTGAAATCGTGGTAATGGGCGCCGGGCCGTCCATAGCGGCGCTTTCCAACGGCGACATCGATTTTACACTCCTCACTGGCACCGTTATCAGGGCGGCGGTGCGTGGCCTCCCCGTGCGGCTTGTGGCGGGTCTGATGACCAGCTCGCCGCATGTCGTCCTGGCGCGTCAAGAAATCAAATCAGTTAAAGATCTCGCCGGAAAAAAGGTCGGCCTCGCGGGATTCGGCGACGCCACGCATGTCTTGGCCCGACTGATCCTCGCGCGCAATGGAGTCGATCCGGACAAGGAAATTCAGTTCGTTCCGTTTGGCCCCGACTCAGGGCGCTTCGCGGCGCTTCAACAGAAGCTTGCGGAAGCAGTCATCACTTCGCCGCCGTGGGATTTCGAAGGGAAAAAGATGGGTTACAATATCCTGGCGAGGGCGTATGAATACGTCAATTACCCGTTATCCGGCGTCGGCGTGAATCAAAAATCGATCCAACAGAACCGGGATCGAACGAAGAGAACGATCAGAGGCTTGATCAAAGCAAGCAGATTCATACGGGACAATCGCGAGGACGCTGTAAAAACGCTCATGGCCTGGGCAAAAACGAAACCGGAACATGCCTACGCGTCTTACGACTCCACCGCAACGGTGATCAGCGCCGACGGCGGCATTCCTGAAGACGGGCTCAAACTGCTGATCGACCAGGCCAAGAGAGACGGTAAGGTAACCCGTGACGTGCCGCTCAGCGAGATCGCCGACTTCAGTATCCTGCGCGAAGTGCAGAAGGAGTTGGCACTGCGGTAGCCGAGACTCTGGAATCCTGTGAAGAGTAAGGCGTTAGGGCTGGCGTGGAGACGCCGTACAGATCCATAACCTGAGAGCGCGAATGCTGGATCGAACGGACAAAACGCTCGCGACGATCGCGGAGAATTGGCTTGCGCGGTTCGAAAGGGCTCTTGCGGAGCTCGACGACGTTCTGCTCACGACTCTGTTTCATCCTGACAGCCATTGGCGCGATGTACTGGCCCTGACTTGGCAGATCAGGACGGTCAACGGCGTGGACGCTATTCTTAGAGAGCTGAAAGCGCATATCGGCCGAGCCCATCCGACTGGTTTCAGGACGAATCCCCATCGGACTGCGCCCCGCTATGTGACGCGCGCGGGTACTAACGCGATCGAGGCGATCTTCAGATTTGAAACCACCGAGGGCCGCGGCAGCGGAGTCCTACGGCTGACCCCCGATGCCAACGATGGCAACACGCTGAAAGCGTGGACGATGCTCACGGCGCTCGACGAGATCAAGGGGTTCGAGGAGCAGGTCGGGAGATCACGGCCCAGAGGTAAGTCCTATTCGCACAATTTTCGGGGCCCGAACTGGCTCGACCTCAGGAAATCCGCCGCCGAGTATGTCGAGAGGGATCCGGTTGTGCTGGTCGTCGGCGGGGGGCAGGCCGGGCTTTCGATCGCCGCACGCCTGACTCAATTGCAGGTCGATACGCTGATTGTGGACCGTGAACAGCGCATCGGTGACAACTGGCGCAATCGCTATCACGCGCTGACCCTGCACAACCAGGTGCACGTCAACCACCTTCCGTACATGCCTTTTCCACCGGGCTGGCCGACCTACATTCCCAAAGACAAACTGGCCGGATGGTTCGAGGCCTACGTGGAAGGCATGGAGCTCAACTACTGGACGGCCACGGAATTCTACGGCGGCGCATACAATGAACGAGAAGAGCGATGGTCCGTTGCGCTACGTCGGGCGGACGGCACGAAGCGGGAGATGCGTCCGCGACACGTCGTGATGGCCACCGGAGTCAGCGGCATTCCCAACCTTCCGGATATCCCGACGTTGCGGAACTTCGGCGGCAAGATTCTGCACTCCAGCCAATACGACGACGGCGAGGCATGGCATGGCAAGAACGTCCTCGTCATCGGCACCGGCAACAGTGGCCATGATATCGCGCAGGACCTGTATTCGAGCGGGGCAAAGGTCACTCTCGTTCAACGCAGTTCGACATTGATCGTCAACATCGAGCCGAGCGCGCAACTTCCCTACGCGTTGTATGATGAAGGACCTCCCCTGGAGGACTGCGACCTCATCACGGCGTCCATCCCGCTTCCACTGGCAAGGAAAAGCCACATCCTCTTGACCGAACGAGCGAAGAATCTGGACAGGAAACTCCTCGAGGGGCTGGAGCGCGTGGGGTTCAAGCTTGATTTCGGGGAAGACGGAACGGGCTGGCAGTTCAAGTACCTCAGCCGCGGCGGCGGCTACTACTTCAATGTCGGCTGTTCCGATCTGATCGTTGAAGGTGAGATAGGACTCGTGCAATTTTCCGATATCGCCGGGTTCGTCGCAGAGGGGGCGCGGATGCGCACCGGCGAAACGCTTGCCGCCGATCTGATCGTGTTGGCGACCGGCTACAAAGGCCAGGAATATTTGGTTCGCAAGCTGTTTGGCGATGATATCGCTGCGCGCGTTGGCCCCATCTGGGGATTCGGCGATGAACAAGAGTTACGCAATATGTTCACGCGCACCGCGCAGCCGGGCCTGTGGTTCATCGCCGGCAGCCTGGCCCAATGCCGCATCTACTCCAAATATCTCGGCCTACAGATAAAGGCCTGCGAGCTAGGCCTGCTACCCCGAGTGCGTGCCATTCCGGACGTCCCAGGAGTTCGCTCTGATACCAATTTCATCCGCAAAGAAGGCAGCGCGGTTTAATC
The DNA here is from genome assembly GCA_036555515.1 of Binatia bacterium. Taxonomy (GTDB): domain Bacteria; phylum Desulfobacterota; class Binatia; order UBA9968; family UBA9968; genus DATACQ01. The sequence continues at coordinate 6,617 of DATBLC010000079.1, read as the reverse complement.
TACTAATGAGTTCGTTATTTAGAGACTATGTCGCTAGTGTGCGACCGAGAGGCGAGCCCTTCCGATCGCGGTCAATGGTTCTCTGCCTTGCCGGCCACCACCCCGTCCTCTCCACAGGTGGAAATGCCCGCCGGCAGGACCTGAAAACAACCTTTGCGCTCCTGTGCCCGCGCTCTCCAGGTCTCACCCCTCGGTCGCTGTTTGGTTACTCAATTGTGGACTCCTTAATAAGTCCGCTCAACGTGTTCGGTTGGCCATCAGCATGGGCGTTCCCCGTGACATCGGCGGGGCGAGGATGTACGGCATGATCTACATGGTGGAGATGGCGCTGCTCGAGACCGCGCAACGCGCCGAGTGGGACGCCTGGTACGTCGCCCACCAGCGTCGGCTGCTGTCCATCCCGGGATTCCGCGCCAGCCAGCGCTTCGAGGCGATCCACACGGCGAAGTCGCCCTTCGTGGCCCTGCACGAGGTTGACTCGCCAGACATTTTCACTGGGCCTCGCTATCGTGTGAACGGGGGACCGAGCAACACGGGCGAGTGGCAGGCGAAGATGGGCCACTGGCACCGCAACCTGTTCGGCGCGGACCACACACCGGATGTGCCCATGGACGCACGTCTGGTGGTCGTCGAGGATGGTAGCGGCCCGGCGTTGCCGGACCGCATCTCGGTGCGGTGGATGGAGGCAGTCGGGCTGGATCGCAGCGTGCCACGGCGCGGGCTCGCGGTGATGCCGCCCACGACGGCGGACCGGCTCGTCGGGACGCCGGGCATCCGCGTGCTGAAACCGATCGGCGCGCGCCTCCGCGGCCAAGGCTGACGCAGGCAAAAGAGTACGCTATGGAGGGGGATCGTCGAGGCGGTACACCGGAGTGCCTCACACACTCTGAGGGATAATTCGTTCGACTTCGCTCGGAAAACGTTTTGTCGGATTAGGGTTAGTTCGTCCAGCCGCTCTCTGAAACGACCACGCGGTTGCCTTCCGGATCGTTGAACTGGATCCGCCCATTGGCGCTCTCAGAAACTGCCACTCCGTCACTTTGCAATTGCTTTTTGACGGCAGCGAGATCATTTACCTGGATACCGAAATATTGCACGCCGTTTTTCGGGCGGGTTTGAGTCTTAGTGAGAAGCAATGTCACGGTTCCGTCGCTCAGGCGGATACTGTCGTCCATTTCGCCGCCGATGACTTCCAATTCGAACTGGCCTTTGTAAAACGCGCAAGCTTCGTCCAGATCGGGGACCTGGACGGCGAGCAATCGCACGCCTGGAAGTTTTTTCTCTTCGCGGCCCAGATATCCCCGCGATGATAGATCGACGTTATTTCCCCAGGGATCGATGAACCGCACTTCCGCAGGCCGGGCGGCTTGGGGACCGGAAACGCCGGCCGAAATTTGCGGATTGGCGCCGCGCGTCAAGTTCGACGGCAGCTTCGCCACCGCCGCATCCAAACTGTCGACCATGAAGCCGTAGTGATGAATTCCAACGGTCAATTCGTTTTCGCTGCCATCGGCTCGGTGCGTGCCCGAGATTGCGATTTGTGCGGCGGCTTGCTGCAAGAAAGCCAGATTGAACAGCGGATCGATGACCATGCGGGAGCCGCTCGGAAACACTTTACACTCTTCGAAACCAAAATACTTTTGATAAAAATCGCTTAGTTTCTTCGGTTCCGCCGAAATGAAAGCGATATGTCTTAGTTTGCCCATGGTCCACCTCCGCAAGTGTTAAGCTGGTTATAGTTCCGCGTATGATTTTTTGTCAACGTGAATTGCAACAGTTAACGAAGTCACCGCATCCGATTACGTACCCCTCGAAAACGCAAACTTGCAAAAACTTAGACTAACAATCGGATCGCTTGAGTCTCTTTCGTTCTTAGCTGGGACCGAACGAACCGGACATGACGGACTTTAACTGCAATCGATTTCGATGGTTCCCAAAAAAAGACATCACCGTATTTTCGGAACCACCTGTTCCATAAACCGGCGCATGGACGCGCGCGCTTGGCTGTCCGTCAAACCGCCCATGGCAAAGTTTCCAGCCAGGTCGGTCAGGTAAAGCCGCTCGCGCACGTACTCAACCTTGTCGCGCACTTCGCCTGCGTCGCCAACCAACGCGCGGTTTTGCGCCACCAGTTCGTCGAACGTGAGCCGCTTCATTTGCGCGCGGTGCCGTTCATGACTGCGGTAGGACGCGGGATCGGCCACCCCGGGCGTCAGGCTGTGGGCTTGGCTCGCCGCCGAGTGGTATTCGGCGAGTCCGACTGCCGCGGCGGCGCGCGCCTCGGCGGAACTTTCACCGACATAAGCGTGATACACGCCCAGCACGCGCGCCGTCGACGCGTTATGTCCGGCCGCCCGACGCGCTTCGAAGTAAGCCTGCATCTTGAGGCGAAGCTCCTCGATGTCGTTGAGAAACGGGATGAGCATCATGTGAAAGCCGTATCGTCCCGACAGCTCGAAAGATTCCACTGACGTCGTCGCCGCCATCCAAACAGTGGGATAGGGTTCCTGCACCGGCCGCGGGAAAACCTCTACGCCGTGGTATTCGTGAAAGCGACCCTTGTGATCGAGCTTGGGCTCACTCCAAGCCTTGAGAACCACCTCGAGGTTTTCTTTGAACCGCTCGCGCAAATCATCGAGCGCAATGCCGAACGTGAGCGCCTCCCATTTGACGAAGCCGTGGCCGATGCCAAATTCGACTCTGCCATTACTCAAGCAATCGAGGGTCGCGTAGTCTTCCGCGACGCGCAACGGGTTGTGATACGGCAAGAGGAGCACCGCGGTGCCGATGCGCATTGTCGTCGTTCTCTGCGCGATCGCAGCGCCGATGACCGGCGGCGCCGAAAAGAAACCCGCGAATGAATGAAAATGATGCTCAGCCAGCCAAACCGAACCGAAGCCGAGCTGCTCGGCGAACGCGACCTGCTCCACGATGGTGCGAAATCGCTCAGCTCCTTCCGCACGCGTAGCGGGAAGCGACGACGGCAAATAGAAAAGCCCGTAACTCATGGCGGACACATACGACAGATCTTAAGGAATGACAAGGCAAACGCCGCGAAGGCTCAGTAGTGAGGCGATGACATACCGCGACATAAATTAACCGACGCATGACGCCCGGCACAGAGTAAACTCAAGTTGACTTATCGCTAACTAATCTGATACAGGCCCCGTCAGATTGACCCGTGCCGGACCGCGCGGGCGCTTTTCAATAGAGACATGCGTGGTGCGCGCGCAAAGGGGGCAAGCTCCCTTGTCGGCGTCAGCAGCTCCGCAAGGCAGTTCCTCTCACTTTGTCTGTACCCCGCTCGCGAGCGGCAAGCATGAAAGGAGAAATACCATGAATAGACATGTGCGGGTGTTGGCGCTGATCTTTTGCATTACCACCGCTTTGGCAGGGACCGGATGGGCGGCCGAACTCAAATTGATGACGGGGCCGCAGGGCGGCGCCTGGGTGCCGCTCGGCGGCCAACTCAAGGATCTGTGGGAAAGGGCCTTGGCGAACACATCGGTGCAGGCGCTGCCGGGCGCCGGTATCGCCAACGTGCGCGGCATAGAGGAAAGCAAGACCGATCTCGGCTTCGGCAATTCGATTTCAACCGTCGACGCGGTAGCCGGTAGACCGCCGTTCAATAAACCGCACGGCAACGTGTGCAATCTCGCGACTCTCTACCCGCAATATTTCCAGGTCGTCGTGCGCGCCGATGCCGGCGTTAATTCCATCAAGGACCTCAAGGGCAAGGCCATTGCCGCCCAGCCACGCGGCAACACCGCCGAGGAGATCACCAAGCAGCTCTTACAGGTGAACGGGCTCACCTACAACGACGTGAAGATGAGCTTCGTGTCGTATACCGATGCTGTGACCCAGGTGCAGGACGGGCACGCGGTTGCCTTCACCGCCGGGACGACTATTCCCTCCAGTGCCGTGATGGACCTCGCCGCTTCCCGCGAGGTCAAGCTGATTGATCTTGCCAACCAGCTCGACGCGATGAAGAAGCTCAATCCAGGTTACACGCTCAATACTATCCCCAAGGGCACCTATCCGAAGCAAGCCAAGGACGTGCAGGTGATCGGTTATGCCACCCACATCGTTGCCTCCTGCAAGCTACCGGAGAACACAGTTTACGCCATGACGAAGGCGATTGCGCAAAACACCCAGAACCTGAGCGCCATCGTCAAGGACATCAGGGGACTGACGCCAAAGGGGATGGCCGAGGACATCGGCGTGCCGTTCCACTCCGGCGCGGCCAAGTTTTACAACGAAGCCGGCATAACCGTGAAGGCGAAGTGAGTGGATCGGCGGCGCCGGCGCGGCTCTCCGGCGTGCCGGCGAGCTGAGATTGTTGCGGCGTCCGCCAGCGGGATTGGGTAGCTCAGGTGCAAAAGATCGACTTCAGTTACGGGGGCATGATCTCTCTCGCGGTAACGGTGATCGCCGTCGCCATGTGCCTCTATCATACGTGGGTGATCGTGGCCGGCCAGCCGGAAGCGATTATGTTCCGCGGCACGCACCTGCTATTCGCGCTCGTTCTCGTTTTCCTGATTTACGGTTCCAGAGCGAATGTCCAAAGACCAAATCCGACCGCCATCGACCACGCGTGGCTGGCGCTCGGCGCCGCGCCGCTTCTTTATCTGTTCATAAATTACGAATATGTCGTCACGCGCATCTACTACATCGACGAGCTGACGCCGGCGGACATGATCTTCGGCACAATTTTGCTCGTGGTCGTAACCGAAGCGACCCGTCGCTGTCTCGACATATCGCTCCCCATCACCTCCATTTTGTTCGTCCTGTACGGGCTTTTCATCGCCAAACTCGAGCCCATGCGCATCCTCGATCAGCTCTACATGACGACGGAAGGTGTGTTCGGCCAGGCGCTTGCAGTGTCGGCGTCCTTCGTGATCATCTTCGTCGTGTTCGGCAGCTTCATGGAGCGAACGGGCGTTGGGCAACTGTTCATGGACTTCGCCATGGCGCTGACCGGGCACAGCGCCGGCGGTCCCGGCAAAGTCTCAGTGATCAGCTCGAGCTTGTTCGGCACGATTTCCGGAAGCGCGGTCGCTAACGTCATGGTCGACGGACCGATCTCGATCCCGCTGATGAAGCGCTCGGGATTTCCGCCGCACTTCGCCGCTGGGGTAGAGGCGACCGCATCCACCGGCGGCCAAATCATGCCGCCGATTATGGGCGCCGCCGCTTTCGTAATGGCCGAGTTCTTGGCGATCCCGTACAGCCAAGTGGTTATCTGGGCGATCATTCCCGCCATTCTCTACTATGTCGCCTGCTTCGCCGCCGTCCATTTCGAGGCTAAACGTCGCGGTATCCTCGGCGTGGCGCGCTCGGAGTTGCCGAAGCTTGGCATAGTCGTGGCCGAGCGCGGACATCTGTTCCTCCCGGTCACTATCCTTCTGGTGGTGATGTATTCGGGCTATAGCGCGCCCCTCGCAGCGCTCGCCGGCACTCTCGCCTGCTTTCCCGCGGCCGCGTTACGCAAATCGACGCGCGTTAATGTCACGCTATCCAACGTCATTGAGGCGATGGTGGACGGCGCCAAGAACTCGCTCCCGGTCGCGCTCGCCTGCGCTTCGGCCGGGATCATGATCGGCGTGGTGACACTGTCCGGGCTCGGCATCGTATTCACGCAGTGGGTGGTCGCGCTGGCGCGGGACAGCCTGTTAATCGCACTCGTGATGACCATGTTTGCGGGGATTGTACTTGGTAGCGGCCTACCCACGACACCTTCCTATATTATCCTTACCGCGTTGCTCATCCCCGCGATCATGAAGCTGGGCGTCATCGAGGCGGCCGCGCACATGTTCGCCTTGTATTACGCCGTCCTGTCGGCGATCACCCCGCCGGTCGCCCTTGCCGTATTCGCGGCGGCCGGCCTTGCCAAGGCCGACATGTGGGACAGCAGCTGGGCGGCGATGAAGATTGGCGCCGCCGGCTTTATCATTCCGTTCATGTTCGTCTATCAGCCAGCGCTGTTGATGATCGGCGATTGGCCGGCCGTCATCTGGAGCTTCTCGACCGCTTGCGTGGGTATCGCGCTGTTCGCCGGCGGGCTGCATGGTTACTTTATGACTGCCGCTTCACCCTGGCAGCGCGCATTGCTCAGCGCCGGCGGGATCTGCCTCGTATTTCCCGGGGTTTGGACGGATCTAACGGGCGCCGGTCTCGCCGCAGTCGTGATCGTCACTCAACTGATCGAGCGCCGCGCCGCAAGCAGCCCGGCCGCTGCACAACAATGAGTCCGGATTCCGCAGTTGCGCTCAGCAGGAACCGCGAGGCGGAACCCTTCCGTGCAAAGTCTCAGCCGAAGGCTGATCCGCCTGTGGCGGAGATGCCGTCTGCCTCGGAGCAAACATCGATTAGCGCTGCTTGGATGGAACGTTAAAGCTCGTGACAGCGAAGCGCGTAAGCGCGAAATGACTCTGAAATTCACAGTCGGACGCCTTCGCTACTCCAGGGACCACCTGGCTTCCGGGCTCCTCAGTTTATTAAGGAGTCCACAATTGAGTAACCAAACAGCGACCGAGGGGTGAGACCTGGAGAGCGCGGGCACAGGAGCGCAAAGGTTGTTTTCAGGCCCTGCCGGCGGGCATTTCCACCTATGGAGA
>DATBLC010000078.1:0-6714 GCA_036555515.1 Binatia bacterium | reverse complement strand
ATAGGGTATCAAAGTAGCTACACCTAGATTCTCTTCCCTCGGCTCGGCCGGTAGCGCACCACAACAAAAATGCCGTTATTGCTCAGATTTTAGACTCTAGCCGGCATTAAGACGGCTTGGCACTTCCCTTGCCATAAGTAGCATCCGGTTGACTGGTTGCGGCGCCGATCACGAAAGCCGCTCAACCGACCGAGCTAAGTTGGCATCTCTGTATTTGTTTAGCCGCAGCCGGGGTCGCCCTTGCTGGTTTAGATGTCGAGTGAGCTTATGACGGCAGAATATTTCCGTAGAGGCCGCAAGCGCGCTTCGAGCAGGAGTCCGTCTTGGAGGAAAGGCGGAGATTGCAGCACTTTCAACTTGCCTCAACTAAACAAAGCTTAGTCACGGTCGAAAAAGTAACCGCCCAATTTCTAACGGAGGCGTTATGAAACGATATCTGTGTCAGGCTCTTCTCGCCGCGATTCTTATCCTCGGCTGGACTCATGTCTATGCCCAAGGCGAGCGACTCGGTGAAGTGAATTTCCCCGTGTCCTGCAACCCCGAAGCGCAAAAACTATTTCAACGAGCGGCGGCTCTGTACCATTCGTTCGATTGGCCGCGGGTCACCAAGGCTTTTCAAGCGGTACTCGAGGCCGATCCCCAGTGCGGCATGGCCTGGTGGGGTATCGCCCTGGCAACCCAGGACAATCCGTTCGTCTGGCCGATTAGCGCGAAGCAAGTGGCCGACGGCTGGGCAGCGATCGAAAAAGCCAAGGCGATCGGCGCCAAAACGCAGCGCGAGCGCGACTACATCGCAGCCCTGGAACTGTTTTACAAGGATGGCGATAAAGTTTCGCACCGTGAGCGCGCCCTCGCCTACGAGAAAGCCATGGAAAAACTCGCCAAGGCGTATTCGGATGATGTCGAGGCGCAAGTGCTGTACGCCCTTGCCCTGTCGGCCAACTTCGAGCCCACTGACAAGAAATACACCAAGCAACTGAAGGCTGCCAAACTGCTCGAACCGGTGTTCAAACAACATCCGCAGCACCCGGGCGCGGCGCACTATCTCATCCATAGCTACGACTATCCGCCGATCGCGCCCAAAGGCCTCGATGCCGCTAGGCGCTATGCTGCCATTGCGCCCTCGGCGCCCCATGCCTTACACATGCCGTCGCACATTTTTACCCGCGTGGGCTATTGGAAGGATTCCGTCGAATCGAACCGCGCCTCGTTCAACTCGACCAAAGATTTGCGCACACGGCTGCACGCGCTCGACTACATGACTTACGCCTACCTGCAGATGGGACAGGACACCGAGGCGCGCCGCGCTCTCGACGAAATACGCAAGATTGAAAAAGTTCCCGGCGAGAATCTCGCCGCAGCCTACGCGCTGGCGGCGATACCGGCCCGGCTCACGCTGGAACGCGACCGCTGGGCTGAAGCGGCTGCACTTAAACCGTACCCAAGCGATGCCGTGTTCAAATGGAACAATTTCCCCAACGCTGTAGCGGTTGCCGTATTCGCTCGCGGTGTAGGTGGGGCACGCAGCGGCAACGTCACCGTTGCGAAAGAAGAACTCGAGCGGCTGACCACGCGGGTAAAACCGGCGATGATTGCAGCCAAACAGCCCTACTGGGCGGATCAAGCGGATATCCAGATCAAAATTATCGAGTCATGGGTCGCCAAGGCAGAGGGTGACAATGCCCGCGCACTGGAACTCGCGCGCGCTGCCGCGAAGCACGAAGACTCGACCGAAAAGCATGTCGTCTCGCCAGGACCGATCCTTCCCGCGCGGGAGCTGCTCGGCGATCTGCTGATGGAGCTAGGCCAGCCCGCCGCGGCGCTCAAGGAATACGAGGCGTCAATCGGCAAGGAGCCAAACCGCTTTCGCGGGCTTTACAGCGCCGCGCGCGCCGCCGAGGCCGCGAACAACGTGGCAAGGGCTCGTATGTGGTACCAGAAATTCGCCCAGCTTACGGCGCAAGCCGATGCGGGTGTCGTTCCGGTAGAACACGCGAAAACGTTTCTCGCGCAGCGCTGAGGCCCGAGAATAAATAGGTTTACAGCTCAAAAGATCGGTGTCCGGGCGGAGTCGCAAAGAAGTCTCTCAGGCCACCACTTCAGCGAAAGAGGACCGATACGCCTGTCTAGATGGATTCAGTGCTTAAAGAGCTTGGCAAAGCCGACTGGTTGCGAACTCTGAAAATTCGTGAGTCCAAGATCCCAAAAGTCTTGATCTTTCGTGGCACCCGCAATTTTCAATCACAGTATGAAGCAGCACGGGATTTCTTTACTGATGTCTAACTGTCGGTACTCCGAAGCGGATCATTGAGCATGTTTTCATCGCCGAGCGGGAGCACATCCGCCTGTCCGACGTCGAGAAGGACGCGAAGCGAGAACACGGCAACCAAGCCGCGCGATAGTTGGCCTTTGCCTTGGCTCTTGAGTTCGATGCCAGGTGCAGGGGATGATAGGCCGGCTTGACTCACCGCTGAAGCGCTCTCATTGGGTACGCGCCTCTAAGACGGAAACGGACGCTGCTCGCCCATACGGGCTTTCGGGCATATCGACGCAGCACTGAGATGAGCACATGACAACAGAAGCAGATCTTTCGGTGGCAGACCGTCTTCTCCGGGTGCTGGACCACCTGGGCATCGAGCGCGCGCATTTTGCCGGCTCCATGCTGGCGGACGTCACCGGTTTCGCCCAGATACATCCCGATCGGGTCGCCTCTCTGTCACTCGTCTGTCCGCCCCGGGTTGATCCAGGTCCGCTTCGTGCGCTCGGTAATCGGCTCCTGATCATCGCGGGCGACCACGGTCGCCCGGCGGCCGTAGTGCGTGAGGCTGTGAAGAGCCTACCCGAGGCAACTTTGGTTTGGCTCCCCGGCTATTTTAGCCCACCGTGGGCGGATCCGGTCGCCGACCATACTACGGCCGTCGAGAACGCTTTACTCGATCTTGTCTCCCGCGATCGATCGCAGAAAAACACACTCCGGTCCGGCGGGCTGCGAGGCACGGTCGCGGGCATTACATACCAGGCTCAAGGCGACGGCCCGCCGCTGGTGCTGTTGCCGCTGAGCCTAGCGTCGTCACAATGGAACCCGCTGATGTTGCGACTCAGCATGCGCTGTCGAACCGTCCTGCTGGGCGGTCCAGAGTTGGGTTTCCTCGCGATGCTCGAATCGCGCGGCCATTCCTCCGGGTACCTGAGCGTGATACGGCGCATGATCGATCAGGTAAAGCTCCGGCCTGGTGAGGTCGTCTTGGAGGTGGGTTGCGGCTCGGGAGTAGTGGATCGCTGGCTTGCCCGCTACACCACTCAGGCGAGGCGGATCATCGGCGTCGACGTCAATCGATATCTTCTGCGCGAAGCCAAGGCTCTCGCCATCGCGGAGGGTCTTGGCGACATCATCGCGTTTCAGGAAGGAGACGCTGAGGCGCTCCCCCTTCCCGACAACCATGTCGACGTGGCGGCCTCGTTTACGGTGCTCGAAGAAGGAAACGCAAACCGCATGCTTGCCGAATTGATCCGGGTGACCAAGCCGGGCGGACGCGTAGCCGTGATGGTGCGGGCGATCGATATACCGCTGGTGGTAAATCTTCCGCTGAGTCCCGCGCTAAAAGCCAAGGTGCAAACCCCGCACGGATTCGTCGGCGCGGAAGGATGTGCCGATGCGAGTCTCTACCGCCGATTTCTCGATGCCGGTCTGACGCAGGTCGAAATATGGCCCCAGTTTGCCGCCTTCGACGACCCCCAAACGCCTCAGGCTCAGTTTTCACAGGGGGCTATTCTCGGCAGTCTCACTGCCGAGGAAACTCGGGAATGGGATGCGGGACTGGCGCAAGCTGTGTCCGATGGCACATATTTCATCGCCCAGCCGTTTCACTGCGCCGTCGGAACGAAGCCCAAGGCAGCCTGAGTGGTTCGTATGGGAGCTTCCGGCTCTCACGACGGCAGGACGGCAAGACCCCGAATCAAGTTTGCTATACCTGTGTAGCAAAGTGACTACTCCGTAAACGCCCTGACAGCGATAGACGGCTGCAATTGACGCGTCGTCCTCGTAAAAATAGTGACTTGGAACAGCGCTTGTCGATGTAAACCGGCGGCACCAAGCTTGCGTTTCCGGGTTCACATACCAGTTCCGTAAGCCGCGAGAGCCCGGCGTCTCCCGGCATGGAGAGCCCTCATGGCTAGGATTGCAGTTCTCGTACTACTAGCCGCGTTAACCTGCGTTTGGTTCGAGCCCTCCCAGGCCCAGCAATCAGGGAAAGCGAACCGAATCGGGCTCCTCGTCTCGGCCACCGACGTGATTGCGCCTTTCACCGACGCATTCCGGCAAGGCCTAGGAGAGCTGGGGTACGTCGAGAAACGGGACTACATCCTCGAGATTCGCGGCGGCGGCGCAGCCGCTGACCGACTATTCGAACTGGCGGCGGAACTGGTCCGTAAGAACGTCGCGGTAATCGTCACGGTCGGCAATCCGGCAGTCAAAGCCGCAGCGAAGGCAACCGCTACCGTGCCGATCGTCATGCGGATCGGGGGCGATCCTGTGAAGGCAGGCTACGTCGGTGGCCTCGCACGGCCCGGTGGAAATATAACTGGACTATTTGCCCGGAGCATCGAGCTGAGCGGCAAGCGTTTGGAGTTGCTCGCGGAGGTGCTTCCCGGCATCAAGCGTGTTGCCGTCCTCACCGTCTCGCGCAATTTCGAGGCTACACGCGAGCACAAGGAACTCGAAGCCGCGGCACGGGTTCTCGGGGTGAAGCTCCAGGTCGTATGGGCGCCGGATCCCAATGCGCTCGACCACGCTTTCTCGATAATGACGAAGGACCACGTACAGGCTCTGATCCAAATACCGCACGCACTCTATTCCGAGCACGCGGACCGCATATTGAACCATGCGGCAAAGAGCCGCTTGCCCGCGATCTACTCCCACGCCATAGACGTCGAGAACGGAGGGCTTCTGTCCTACGGCGTGAACTATGCCGCAGAATACCGCCGTACGGCCGTCTATGTGGACAAGATCCTGAAGGGCGCCAAGCCTGCCGACCTGCCAATCGAGCAGCCAAAGAAGTTCGAGCTGGTGATCAATCTCAAGGCGGCGAAGCAGATCGACCTGACGATTCCGCCGAACGTGCTGGCGCGGGCGGACAAGGTGATCAAGTGAAGGCTGAGCGACGAGCGATGAGTCGATGATGGAAACAAACATCGGGGGAGAAATTCCCGGCTTGTGCTTTGCAGCATGCCCCTCGCGCTCGGCTTTTCCCGGTCATCATAAGAAGATTCCCGTGAAACAAATAATGCGTTGGGTCGTTCACTTTGTACTGGTTGTCCTTGCGCTGCTGCTCATCGGTGACGCAGGTGCCGCCGAACGCACCAAGCCGATCCGGATAGGGGTCCTCACCGATTCCTGGGGACCCACACCCGGGGTCGTAGGTCTGCGCGATGGGCTTCAGGAGCTCGGATACCGAGAGAACAAGGATTTCGTGATCGGAGTTCGGTTCACCCAAGGCGACATTTCGACACTTCGCGAGGCAGCGCGCGAACTCGTACAGCAAGGAGCGGATGTGATCTTCACCAACAATCCCGCTCCGGCAATGGCCGCCCGTACGGCCACAAGCCGCATCCCGATCGTCTTTTACGGCGCCGGCGATCCTATCGGTTTGAAATTGATCGAAAGTTTCGCCCGGCCGGGAGGCAACATCACCGGAGTTACTGATTTAGATCTCGAGCTGGATAGCAAGCGGCTGGAGATTTTCAAGGAAATGATCCCCGGGCTCAACCGGGTGCTGTTCTCTTACGATCCGGCAGAGGCCTTTTCGCTCGCTCAAGCCAAGGTTTACCGCGACACAGCCAGTTTTCTAAAGATCGGGTTGGTCGAGAGACCGGTGCGTACCCAAGGGGAAGCCCAGGCGACCTTTGCCAGTCTCGCGAAAACTGAGGTCCATGGCATCATCGTGCCCCGCTCGCTTTCTTTGAACATCCCGGGCCTTGCGCGAGAGGCGACCTTGCGCCAGCGTATCCCGACCATGTTCTTCGGCGCCTGGCACGCGGAGAACGGAGGTCTCGCCAGCTATGGTCCCAACTTCTACGAGTCCGGACGACAGGCAGCGCGCCTGGTTGATAAAATTCTACGGGGCACAAAGCCCGGTGACATTCCAGTCGAAGTCAACAATAACATCGAATTTTTGATTAACCTCAAGGTGGCGAAAGCGCTCGGGATCAAAATCGCCCCGGAGGTATTGTACCGCGCCAGCCGCGTCATACGGTGACGAGGATCGCCAGGCGCCTGACCGACACAAAGATAAATAATCGATCGAGGAGGGGAAATCATGCTGCGCAAACAAACCTTGCTTCTCATCGGCCTGATTCTAGCCGGTGGACTGCTCGAGGCTCAGCTCGGCTGGGCGATCGACATCGGTGATAAGGCGCCGGACTTCACGCTCCCCAGCACCACGGGTGAAAAGATCAGCCTGAGCCAGTTCCGGGGAAAGAAACTCGTGCTGCTCGAGTTCTACGGGGCGGATTTTTCGCCCGTTTGAGCGGCGAATCTTTCAGCCAGGAAGGCCGATTACAGCAAGTTTGAAAGCCTGAACGTACAGATTCTCGGAATCAGCTCCAATAATCCTTTCTCGCAGAAGACATTCGCCGATTCGCTCAAGCTGCCGTATCCGCTGCTGAGCGACTTTCCCCACCTGAAGGTGATTCAGAGTTACGGCGGTCTCAACCCGG
>DATBLC010000077.1:0-15047 GCA_036555515.1 Binatia bacterium | reverse complement strand
GAGCGTCGCGCGCATTGTCGAGAAGCATCTGCGGCAGGCCGGGATCGCCGTAAAGATGGGGCCGCACGGCCTGCGCCACACTTTTGCGACCCATCTGCTCAACAGCGGCGCCGATCTCAGGGTGATTCAAGAGATGCTCGGCCACGCGAGCTTGTCGACGACGCAGCGCTATACGCACTTAAATCTGGACCAGTTGACGGCGGTGTACGACAAAGCGCATCCGAGGGCTTAGTAGACTGCTGAAAAAGACTCCTATGCCGATGGCCCTGAGCATTGTCGAAGGGTGCGCTCCATCGCCTCGCTTCAAACTACACTCAGAGTACGCCTCCGCTCGTCGAGTGGTCGCGCGCCTCGCCTCTGAGATCTTTTTGAGCAGTCTGCGAAGATAATATTGTCGAATTCAATTCGGAGGTGCTAGAATCCGATCAATCCAAAATCGGAAATCTAGAATCCAAAATGTTTCACGGGACAACCATATTAGCGATTCGCCGCGGCGGCAAAGTCGTCGTAGTTGGCGATGGACAGGTCAGCCTGGGTCAAACGGTGATGAAGCATAGCGCGCGCAAGGTGCGCAAGCTTCATCACGACAAGGTAGTCGCCGGCTTTGCCGGCGCTACCGCGGACGCGTTCACGCTGTTCGAAAAGTTCGAGACCAAGCTGGACCAGTTTAACGGCAACTTGAAACGGGCCGCTGTGGAACTGGCGAAGGACTGGCGCACGGACCGCGTGCTGCGCCGCTTGGAAGCGTTACTCATAGTCGCGGACTTAACTGATCTGTTGGTGATCTCCGGCGCGGGCGACGTGATCGAGCCGGACGATGACGTCATCGCCATCGGCTCCGGCGGCAACTACGCCCTGGCGGCGGCCCGCGTGCTGCTCAAACACACCCAACTAGATGCCCGAACCATCGCCGAGGAGGCAATGCGGGTTGCCGCCGGCCTGTGCATCTATACCAATGATCAACTCACGTTCGAAGAGTTGGCTTAGCGCCTCCGGCGCCAAGCCGTTCCAAAGGTTCCAGTTGTTTCCAATGGTTACAGTCGTGATTCAAGTCGTTCAAATCGTTTCGGCTCCTTAGCGGGTTCGAGATGTTTTCGCGATTCGAGACGGTTCAGGATCGACCCTCAGCGTAATCGAATGGGTCGAGTTCGCTTAGGACGGTGAGAGTTTGCCCTTCGAGAACCTAAGGGCGTGAGCATAGTCGAACGGTCTAACCACGAACCCGATCACGAATCTGCATAACATTGCATTTCCTGGTGAAATTGCTAGGAGTTATCCTATTCTTATGAATGATTTAAAACATGCAGCGTTAGCGGATTTGGCGTTCTCTCCGGCACCAGTGATGACGCCGCGGGAAATTGTCTCGGAGCTTGACCGCTATATCGTAGGGCAAAAGGAAGCCAAGCGCGCCGTCGCTATCGCGCTGCGTAACCGCTGGCGGCGCCAGCAGGTTGCCGAGGACCTGCGCGAGGAGATCGTGCCGAAGAATATCATCATGATCGGTCCCACCGGCGTCGGCAAGACCGAAATTTCGCGCCGCCTCGCCAAACTGGCGCAAGCGCCGTTCATCAAAGTCGAAGCGTCCAAATTTACCGAAGTGGGCTATGTCGGGCGGGATGTCGAGTCGATCATCCGCGACCTCACCGACCTCGCGGTGAACATGGTCAAAGAAGAAGAGAAGCAGAAAGTCGAGATCAAGGCCCGCGAAGTGGCGGAAGAGCGGGTGCTCGACCTGCTTCTTCCTTCGGGGAGCGTCGATGGTGAAAGCATCGACGCGGCGCGCGTTCAGGGCACCCGCGACAAACTCAAGAAGATGCTGCGCGAAGGCAAAATGGACGCGCGCTTCGTCGAGATCGAAATGTCGCAGTCGGCGATGCCGATGATCGAAGTCCTGGCGCCCCAGGGCCTGGAGGGAATGGAATTCAATCTAAAAGAGATGTTTTCCAACCTGATGCCCAAGAAAACGAAGAAAAAGACGGTGAAGATTCCGGAGGCCCTGGAAATCCTGACACAGGAAGAAGCCGCCCGCATGGTGGACATGGACAAGGTAGTCGGCGAAGCGGTGCGCCGGGTAGAACAAACCGGCATCGTATTTCTCGACGAGATCGACAAGATCGCCGGACGGGACAACGTCCACGGGCCCGATGTTTCCCGCGGCGGCGTGCAGCGGGACCTTTTGCCCATCGTCGAAGGCTGCACGGTCAACACCAAATACGGCATGGTTAAAACCGACCATGTGCTTTTTATCGCCTCAGGGGCGTTTCACACGGCCAAACCGTCCGATCTGATTCCCGAGTTTCAGGGCCGTTTTCCGATTCGCGTCGAGTTGAAGTCTCTTACCCAAGAAGACTTCGTGCGCATTCTATCGGAGCCGAAAAACGCGCTGCTCAAACAATATGCCGCGCTGCTGGACACTGAAGGCGTTGGCCTGAGCTTTCGTGACGACGCGGTTCAGGAGATCGCCCGCATCGCCACGGACGTTAACGAGCGAACGGAAAACATCGGCGCCCGGCGGTTGCACACCATATTGGAGCGGCTGCTGGACGAGATTTCCTTTACGGCGCCGGAGATGCGCGGCAAAGAGGTCGCCATCGACGCTGAGTACGTGCGCGACCGCCTCGGTCCGATCTTGAAGAACGAGGACCTGTCGCGTTATATCCTGTGAGCTGAGGAATCGGAAACGATGGAAGATTTCATCAGCAAAGCGGAAGTGTTGATGGAGACGCTGCCCTATTTTCGGCGTTTCTACGGCAAGACCTTCGTCATCAAGTATGGCGGCCATGCCATGGTGGACGAGGAGCTGAAAGAGAGCTTTGCCCAGGATATCGTCCTGCTCAAATACGTCGGCATCAATCCGGTTATCGTTCACGGCGGCGGACCGCAGATCGACCAGATGCTCGACAAGATGGGCATCACCAGCCGCTACGTGCGGGGTATGCGGGTGACGGATCAGGAGACGCTGGATATCGTCGAAATGGTGCTGGTGGGCAAGGTCAATAAAGGAATCGTCAACCTCATCAACCAGCATGGCGGCATGGCCGTGGGGCTGAGCGGCAAAGACGGCGGCCTGATTCTCGCGCGGAAGATGAATGTCACCGTGTCGGACGACGGCAAGCCTCCGGAGATTATCGATATCGGCATGGTGGGCGAGATCGTCGGCATCAACCCGCTGATCATTGACTCCCTCGACGACAATAAATTTATTCCCGTCATCGCGCCCGTGGGCGTCGGTCTCCAGGGCGAGACCTATAATATCAACGCCGACCTGGTGGCCGGCGAAATAGCGGAAGCGCTGCATGCGGAGAAACTCATTCTCATGACCGACGTCGAGGGCGTGAAGGACAAGAAGGGCGATTTGTTAGGCGCGCTGACTGAAAAACAAGCGCGCAAGATGATTCAAGATGGAGTGGTCGGATCGGGCATGATCCCGAAAGTGGAATGTTGCATCGAGGCGCTCAAAGGCGGCGTCGGCAAGACCCATATCATCGACGGCCGGGTGAAGCATGCGGTGCTGCTGGAAATTTTTACCAAAAAGGGCGTGGGCACCGAGGTGGTGAGGAAGTAATTCATGAACAACCGCGATGTCGCCAAGCTCACCGACAAACATGTCGCTCAGACCTACGCCCGTTATCCCATCGCGCTGGTGCGCGGCAAGGGTGTCCGCGTGTGGGACGCGGATGGCAAGGAGTATCTCGATTTTCTCGCCGGCATCGCGGTGAACAGTCTGGGGCACTGCCATCCGGCGGTCGTGCGCGCGATTCAGCAGCAGGCCCGCAAGCTGCTCCACGCCTCCAATCTCTATCATATTCAGCCGCAGTCGGAGCTGGCGCGGGAGTTGTGCCACCACTCTTTCGCCGACCGCGTTTTTTTTTGTAACAGCGGCGCGGAAGCCAACGAGGCCGCGCTCAAACTGGCGCGACGTTACGGCGGCGAGCATCTCGGTGGTAAGTACGAAATTCTATCGGCGCAGAACTCTTTCCACGGCAGAACTCTGGCGACGTTGACCGCCACCGGGCAAGAGAAAGTGCGCGCCGGTTATGATCCCTTGCCCGCGGGTTTTCGCCAAATTCCGTTCAACGACCTGCGCGCTGCCGAAGACGCCATCGATCCGCAAAAAACCGCCGGTATTCTGGTCGAGCCGATTCAAGCCGAAGGCGGTGTCAACGTCGCCGATGAATACTATTTGCATGGCTTGCGCGAGTTGTGCGACCGCCGCGGACTGCTTTTGATCTTCGACGAAGTTCAGACCGGTATGGGCCGCACCGGGAAACTTTTCGCCTATGAACACTTCGGCGTCACCCCCGACATCATGACCTTGGCGAAGGCGCTGGGCGGCGGCTTGCCGCTGGGAGCGATGCTTGCGCGGGAAGAGGTGGCGCAGAGCTTCAAGCCCGGTAGCCACGCCTCGACATTCGGCGGCAACCCGGTTGCCTGCAGCGCCGGTTTGGCGGTGATGCAGACGCTGCTAAAGGGCGGCGCTCTGAAAAATTGTGTCAAAATGAGCAAGATATTTATCAGCGGGCTCGAGCGTTTGCGCGAGCGTTTTCGGTTTGCGCGCGGGATACGCGGCAAAGGGCTGCTGCTTGGTCTCGAGCTGGACATCGATGGGACGAAGATCGTCGACGAATGCATGCAAGAGGGACTGCTGCTCAACTGCACCGCTTCCAAGATCCTGCGCTTCGTGCCGCCTCTTACAATCACGGCCAAGGAAATTGAACGCGGTTTGGGCATTTTAGAAAAAGTCTTGGCGCGCCACTGACAGTTTCACGTTAATCTCGAATCATGGCGAAAAGAGACCTGCTCAATTTCAACGGCCTCGCGCGCGAGGAGATGGAAGGTATTTTCAAGCTCGCTCAGGACCTAAAGGCGAAGCAGCAGCGCGGCGTCGTCCATCCGCTACTGGCGCACAAGAGTCTGGCCATGATCTTCGAGAAGCCGAGCTTGCGCACGCGGGTAACTTTCGAAGCCGGCATGATCCAACTGGGCGGCCACGCGATTTTCCTCGGCCCCAATGAGATCCAGCTCGGGGTGCGGGAAACCGCCGCGGATTGCGCCCGCAGCCTGAGCCGTTGGGTGGATATCATCACCGTGCGCACGTTTTCCCAGAGCACCTTGGAAGAGATCGCAGAACACGCCAGCGTGCCGGTGATCAACGCGCTCACCGACGAGTCCCATCCCTGCCAGGTGTTGGCGGACTGCCTGACACTGATCGAACATAGGGGAAAGCTCGACGGGCTGAAGATCGTATTCGTCGGTGACGGCAATAATATGGTGAATTCCTGGATGGAGGCTGCGGCAATTCTCCCGATCACCTTCGCGCTCGCCTGCCCGCAGGGCTATGAGCCCAACCCCGATATCGAGCAACAGGCGCGGCAGAAGGGCGCGCGTATAACGATAACTCACTCGGTGAAAGAGGCAGTGGACGAGGCTGATGCCATTTACACTGATGTCTGGACGAGCATGGGGCAGGAAGAGGAGTTCGCCCGGCGTGTGAGGGCGTTCAAGCGCTTTCAAGTGAATGACCATGTTCTATCCATGGCCAAAAAAGACGCGCTGGTGATGCATTGCTTGCCGGCCCACCGAGGTCAAGAAATCACCGATGCGGTTCTCGAAGGTCCGCAATCCATCGTCTTCGACCAGGCGGAGAACCGGCTCCACGTGCAAAAGGCCCTAATGGTCTGGCTCCTGCGCGGCCTGGGACGGTCGGCGGTGAAAGGCTTCACGCAGTAGCAAACTGAAACTGCGGTGTGGAGTCTTGAGTCCCGGTCTCTGTTGGGATTGTGAGACCTTGGCGCTCCAGACTTTAATGATCAGGAGGCCTAGGATGGATGGAAGATCGGATGGGGAAGTTCGCGGCAGTGCTAGAGCGATAAACGAAATTCATGAATGCTAGCAAAGTTGTCCTGGCTTACTCGGGGGGCCTCGATACTTCGGTAATATTGCGATGGCTCAAGGAGCGGTACGGCTGCGAGGTGGTGGCCTTTTGCGCCGACCTCGGCCAGGGTGAAGACCTGCAAGCGGTTAAGCAGAAGGCGCTCCGAACTGGAGCGAGCAAGGCGGTGGTTGGCGATCTGCGCGAAGAATTCGTCAAGGAATATGTCTTTCCGATGCTGCGTGCCAACGCCGTCTACGAAGGTTCGTACTTGTTGGGTACGTCCATCGCGAGGCCGCTGATCGCCAAGGCGCAGATCGACGTGGCGGCGAAGGAGCGTGCCGACGCCGTGTCACATGGCGCCACCGGCAAAGGTAACGATCAGGTGCGCTTCGAGTTGACCTATTACGCCTTGAAGCCAGGCATCAAAGTTATCGCCCCCTGGCGCGTCTGGGACCTCAACTCGCGCAGCGCTTTGATGGCTTATGCGCGTAGACATGGAATCTCGGTACCCGTGACCAAAGCCAAGCCCTACAGCACCGATCGAAATCTTTTTCACATCAGCTACGAAGGCGGTATTTTGGAAGACCCTTGGAGGGAACCGCCGGCGGACATGTTTGTTTGGTGCCGCGCACTGGAGAAGACCCCCAACCGCGCTGAGTATGTCGAGATCGATTACCTGCGCGGCGATCCCGTGGCGATCGATGGCAGAAATCTCTCGCCGGCCAAACTCCTGGCCACGCTCAACGATCTGGGCGCCAAACACGGGATCGGCCGCGTCGATATCGTCGAGAACCGTTATGTCGGCATGAAGTCGCGCGGCGTGTATGAGACGCCTGGGGGAACCATTTTGCATGTGGCCCACCGGGCCCTGGAATCGATCACGATGGACCGCGAAGTGTTGCACCTGCGCGATTCGCTAATTCCGCGTTACGCCGAAATGATCTACTATGGATACTGGTTCGCGCCGGAGCGCGCCGTACTGCAAAAAACCATCGATGCCGCGCAGGCCAACGTCAGCGGCCGGGCGCGGTTAAAACTCTACAAAGGCAACGTCATCGTTGCCGGCCGCAAATCCTATGCATCTCTTTACGATCCGAAAATCGCCACCTTCGAGGAGGACGAGGGTTACCACCAGGGCGATGCCGACGGGTTTATCCGGCTGAACGCTTTGCGCCTCAGATTACAACGCCTCAGCAGGACCAGGAGAAGCAGTTGAACGGTTTAAAGCCTCAATTGAAAATCGAAAAGCCAAAATCGCAAATTGGACAGGCAGCAAGGGCGGCAAGGGCAAGCAAGCTCTGGAGCGGGCGTTTCGCAACCCCTACCGCCGGGTCGGCGGAAGCTTTTACCGCTTCGATCGAAGTCGATCGGCGACTTTATCGCCATGATATCGCCGGCAGCATTGCTCACGCCAAAATGTTGTCGCGCCAGCGCATCATCCCGGCGCGCGACGCGCAAAGGATCGTGCGCGGGTTAAAGGCCATCCAGAACGAAATCGAACGCGGCGTGTTTCCCTTTTCACCCGCCGACGAAGATATTCATATGAATATCGAGCGGCGTTTGACCGAAAAGATCGGCGCTGCCGGCGGCAAGCTGCACACGGCGCGCAGCCGCAACGACCAGGTGGCGCTGGATATGCGGCTGTTTCTCCGGGACGAGGTCGAGCTTATCATCGACGGGCTGAGCGCGCTCGAGCGGGAGCTGGCGCGCTCGGCCAAACGGCACATCGACGTCATTATGCCGGGTTACACCCATTTGCAGCGCGCCCAGCCCGTGCTGTTATCGCATCACTTGCTGGCCTATTACGATATGTTCGAGCGCGACCGCGAACGGTTTGCCGCCGCCCTCGAGCGCATCAATGTCCTTCCCTTGGGTTCGGGAGCCCTGGCGGGCACGACGTTTCCCATCGACAGAAACTACGTCGCCAAGTTGCTCGGCTTCCCGCGGGTCTCGAAGAACAGCCTCGATGCGGTGGCGGACCGCGATTTTGTGCTAGAGTTTCTCTCCGTGTCGGCGATTCTATTTGTTCATTTGAGCCGCCTTGCGGAAGAGTTGGTGCTGTGGTGTAGTCAGGAATTCGGATTCGTCGATCTGCCCGACGGTTACTGCACCGGCAGTTCGATGATGCCGCAAAAGAAGAATCCCGACGTGCCGGAACTGATCCGCGCCAAGAGCGGCAGGGTGTTCGGCCATCTGCAGGCGATGCTCACGATTATGAAAGGGCTGCCGCTGGCGTACAATCGCGACTTGCAGGAAGATAAGATTCCGCTTTTCGATACCGTGGATACGGTGAAAGCGAGCGTGCAGATCGCGGCGCAAATCATCGGCGGATTGAAGGTCAGGAAGGAACGGATGATGGAAGCGGCCCGCGACGGATTTATGAATGCCACTGATTTAGCGGACTACCTCGTCGGCCGTGGCCTGCCGTTTCGCCCGGCCCACGCGGTGACGGGACGGATCGTACGGCATTGTCTGGCGGCCGGGCGGCGCATTGAAGACCTGCCGCTGGCGGATATGCGCCGGTTCTCGCCGAAGATAGAAAAGGATGTTTACCGCTACCTATCGGCGGAATCCGTGGTCGGGCGGAGGCGCGCGCTGGGCGGAACCGCCCGCGCCAACGTGGTGCGCCGGCTCAAAGAACTGGAGGTATGATGAAGCTGGTTACGCTTCTCATGGCGCTTTGCATCGCGCTGTCAACCGGCGGCTGCGGCAAGAAGGGCGACCCCCGGGCGCCGGAGCTGGCCACGCCCAAGGTCATTCAAAACCTAAACGCGCGAACGAGCCCCACCGGCGTCACTCTCACATGGAGTCGGCCCACGGAGTACGTCGATGGCAAGGAGTTAAAAGACCTGGCGAGCTTTGTGATCTTTCGCAAGGAACTTTCGCCGACCTGCCCCGACTGCCCTGTGCCCTATCGGCAACTAACGACCGTGTTTGTCGAAGACCATGAAAAGTACATTAAACAAAAACAGTATCGTTACATCGATGAAGAGGTAAGGCCCCAGGCCGTGTACCGCTACCGCGTTTCCCCACAGCTAATCGACGGCTCGCTAGGCGGGCCGTCCAACGAAGTTGAAGTCAGAAGAGGTTCGTGATGCATCATTTTGAATACCGCAACGGAGAGATGTTCGCCGAAGCCGTGCCGCTAAAAAAAATCGCCAAGGAGGTTGGCACGCCGGCCTATGTTTATAGTTTGGCTACGCTTAAACGCCACTTCCGCGTTTTCGATGAAGCATTCGCGGCGGTGCCGCATATTGTCTGCTTTTCTGTCAAGGCGAATTCCAACATCGCCCTGTTGAAAGCCTTTGCCAAGGAAGGCAGCGGCTTCGATATCGTGTCCGGCGGCGAGCTGTTCCGGGCGCTCAAAGCGGGCGGGGATCCCCAAAAGATCGTCTTTTCCGGCGTCGGCAAAAAACCCGAGGAAATCGAATACGCGCTCAATTCCGGCATCTTGATGTTTAACGTTGAATCCGAGCAGGAACTGGTGACGTTGAACGAGATCGCCGCCGGTACCGGCAAAAAAGCGCCGATCAGTTTACGCGTCAATCCCGATGTCGATCCGCAGACCCACCCCTATATTTCCACGGGCATGAAAAAGGCCAAGTTCGGCGTCGATATCAAGAAGTCGCTGGAGACCTATAGGAAAGCCGTGGCACTGCCAAATGTTGAAGTGGTCGGCGTCGACTGCCACATTGGCTCGCAGCTCACCTCGGTGACGCCGTTTATCGATGCGTTGGCCAAAGTGCGTGAGTATCTGGAGCGCGTGCTGGTCGGCGAGATGAGGAAAGAAGGGACGCAAATCCGCTATCTCGACCTCGGCGGCGGTCTGGGCATCAGCTATCACGATGAAACGCCGCCATTGCCGGAGGAGTACGCCAAGGCGATCATTCAGGGACTGGAAGGTTTGCACATCACGCTGATTCTCGAGCCGGGCCGCGTAATCGTCGGCAACGCCGGTATCCTGGTGACCGAAGTGCAGTATCTCAAGGAAACCGACACAAAGAAGTTCGTCATCGTCGACGGCGGCATGAACGATCTCATCCGCCCGGCGCTTTATGGCTCGTACCAGGCGATCCAGCCGGTAACGGAAAACAACGCGGAAAAAATAGTCGCCGACGTGGTCGGACCGATCTGCGAGAGCGGCGACTTTTTGGCCAAAGACCGCGAAATCGCGCGGCCCAAGCGCGGCGACTTGCTCGCGATTATGAGTGCCGGCGCTTATGGCTTTACCATGGCCTCGAACTATAATTCGCATCCCAAGCCGCCGGAAATTCTGGTGGACGGGGATAAGTACTATGTTATTCGCAGCCGCGAGACCCTGGACGATCTGATTCGGGGCGAAGCGATTCCGGCGATGTTGCAGTAACGGGGTCCAAGCACGCGAATGGAAATACCATTTACCAAGATGCACGGGGCTGGCAACGATTTCGTTTTCATCGATTGCTTGAACGCCGTCGTCAGCAATCTCGGTTCGGTGGCAAAGAAACTCTGCGACCGCCGCTTCGGCATCGGTGCGGACCAACTGCTGACTGTGCATCCCTCGAAAGTCGCCGACTTCAAGATGGAGATCTACAACGCCGACGGCAGCCAGGTGGAGATGTGCGGCAACGGCATCCGCTGCTTCGCCAAGTACGTCTATGACCACGGCATCACGCGCAAACGCGAACTCGAGGTCGAGACGCTTGCCGGCATCATCCGACCCCGCATCGTTGGCGAGCTAGTCGAGGTCGATATGGGGGAGCCGATACTTGAGGGGCGCAAAATCCCTGTGGACGCCGACGGCGAGATCAGGAATCACCCGCTTAGCGTGGACGGGAAAATCTACGAAGTAACCTGCGTGTCGATGGGCAATCCGCACTGCGTGCTTTTTCTCGACGATATCGACTCCCTGGACTTGGAAAAAATCGGCCCGCGCTTCGAACATCACCCGTTCTTCCCGAAGCGAGTCAACACTGAATTCACCAAAATTCTCAGCCCCGAAGAGGTCAAGATGCGGGTGTGGGAGCGCGGCGCGGGCGAGACCTGGGCCTGTGGCACCGGCGCCAGCGCGGTGGGCGTCGCCGGTGTACTCACTGGCAGGACGGAGCGAGAAATTACGGTGCACCTCAAAGGCGGCGACTTGCTGATCGAATGGCGCGACAACAACCGGGTCTATATGACGGGCGGGGCGGAAGAGGTTTTCCACGGCACGGTGCAGATTCAGTAGGAGACACATTTATGTTTACCGGCTCGATGGTGGCGTTAGTGACGCCTTTCAAGGACGGCAAGGTTGATTGGCACAGCCTCGAGAGTCTGATCGAGTTTCACATTCAAAACGGCACCCACGGCATCGTGCCCTGCGGCACCACCGGCGAGTCGGCCACGCTGAGCCACGAGGAGCATGACGCCGTAGTGAAAACCGTGATCAATACCGTCAACAAACGCGTGCCGGTCATCGCCGGCACCGGCTCGAATTCCACCGCCGAAGCCGTGCGGCTGACGAGCGCGGCGGAGAAAGCCGGCGCCGACGGGGCGCTGCTGATTTCGCCCTATTACAATCGCCCGACCCAGGAAGGGATTTATCAACATTACAGGAAAGTGGCTTCTGCAGTCGGCATCCCGATCATCGTCTACAATATTCCGGGCCGAACCGGCTCGAAGATCGAGCCGGAAACACTGGCGCGGATGGCCGAAATCAATAACATTGCCGGCGTCAAGGAAGCCACCGGATCGGTGGACCAGGCCATCGACGTCATCCGTCTTTGCGGCGACCGCCTGGCGGTTTATTCCGGAGAAGACTCGCTGATTTTTTCCTTGATGGCGCTCGGCGGCAAAGGCGTGATTTCCACCGTCGCCAACGTCGCGCCCAAAGAAACGTCAGCGCTCGCCGAGGCCTGTTTGAAGGGCGATTGGGAAAGAGGCCGCGCGCTGCAGTTCAAATTGATTCCGCTGATTCGTAGCCTATTCATCGAGACCAATCCGATCCCCGTCAAAACCGCGCTTTCGCTGATGAGCAAATGCAGCGGCGATCTCAGATTGCCGTTGACGCCCATGGCAGAAGCTAATTTGAAAAAACTCCAGCAGGCGATGGTCGGGTTCGGACTGATTTAGTAGGTAGCTGAAAATGACTCGGAGTACTGGAGTGCTGGATTGCTGGAGTGATGGGTTTCAGCCCCAACATTCCGTTATTCAAGTACTCCATCACTCCCATTATTCTGTGCTCCTCACGGCTTCAATGGTGCAATGCCTCTAGATCTTATCGTTTGCGGCGTCGGCGGTCGCATGGGCGGCGCCGTCGTTCGGGCGATACAACAGGCGCGCGATGTCAAGCTCGTCGCCGCCATCGACAAGCCCAACAGCGCTCGCGTTGGTAAAGATGCGGGTGAGGTTGCCTCTGCCGGCCATCTTGGCATCGAAGTCAGCGATGGCATCGAACCCCATTTGACAGCCCAATCGGTTGTCATTGACTTCACCAGTCCGGAAGCTTCATTGGGGTTCCTCAGGATGGCGTCCAAGAAGCACTCGGCGGCGGTGATCGCGACCACCGGATTCAATGCCAAACAGTTGGGCGAGATAAAGCGGCTGTCGAAGCGGACGCCGGTGTTGTTATCCGCGAATACAAGTCTGGGGGTCAATGTGCTTCTGTCGCTGCTGGGCAAGGCGGCGAAGATGCTCGGCGACGACTACGACGTGGAGATCATCGAAGCGCATCACCGCTTCAAGAAAGATGCGCCCAGCGGAACCGCGCTGGCTCTGGGCCGATCGGTGGCGGCAGCGCTCAATCGTGATCTGGAGAAAGTGGGAATCAACGGCCGCAAAGGCATCGTCGGCGAACGAAGCAAAAAGGAAATCGCGCTGCTCTCGGTGCGCGCCGGCGACATCGTCGGCGAGCATACCGTAATTTTCGGCGGCATCGGCGAGCGCCTCGAATTCATCCATCGCGCCCACAGCCGCGACACCTTCGCCCGCGGCGCGCTGCGCGCCGCGCAATGGCTCGCGGGGAAAAAGCCTGGCTTGTACGGCATGCAGGATGTGCTGGGGTTGGACTGACTCGATTAATTTCGCACAGTTCGGCCGAAATACGCCATTTTGACTCCGCTTCGCCTATCCATTACATTGTTAGAACTCGCGTTCAGATAGGACTTCCTAATGGTCGAGATGGACAAGATCGTGTCGCTGTGCAAGCGGCGCGGCTTTATTTTTCAATCCAGCGAAATCTACGGCGGGCTGGGCTCTGCCTGGGACTATGGACCACTGGGCGTTGAATTCAAGAACAACGTCAAGCGCTTGTGGTGGCGCGACAACGTTCACTTTCGCGCCGATATGGTGGGGCTCGACGCGGCCATAACCATGCATCCGAAGGTCTGGGAAGCGAGCGGTCATCTCGCGAGTTTTGCCGACCCTTTTACCGGCTGCAGCGCATGCGGGCGACACTACCGTGGCGATCATTTGGCCGAAGCCATATGGAGCAGCAAGTGGTTTGACAGTCTCAAGCGCCGGTTGGCGAATGAGGAGGACGTCGTGGCCGTGCTGCAAAAGTGGGCAGCCGGAGATGGTAAGAAGCTGGCGCCTAATTTGGCGCTGGTGCAACGGCCAGAGGTCATACTTAAACTCTGGAAGAGCCGCCGGTCGAATTATCGGTTCGTGCAGTCCGCGTTTGGGGAGCTACTCGATGGCATCGCCTGCGCGCCCGACGGCACGCCGCACAATCCATGCCCAAACTGTGGCGGTCAAATGTCCGAGCCGCGCCCTGCGAGCTTGATGCTCGAGACGTTCTTGGGGCCGGTGCAAGAGACGGCGACCAAAACTTACCTGCGACCCGAGACAGCGCAGGGCATCTTCGTTAACTTCGACAACGTGCTTCAAGCATCGCGCAAAAAATTGCCTTTTGGTATCGCGCAAATCGGAAAGAGCTTTAGAAACGAGATCACGCCGGGAAATTTCACCTTTCGCACGCGCGAGTTCGAGCAAATGGAAATTGAATTCTTTTGCATGCCGGGGACCGATGAAGAATGGCATCAGCGCTGGATCGATGAGCGGTTTGCCTGGTATCAGAAGTACGGTATTCGCAAAGAAAACATTCGGCTGCGGGAACACGAGAAGGACGAACTTGCGTTCTATGCAAAGCGGTGCGTTGATGTTGAGTACCTGTTCCCGATGGGCTGGAGTGAGCTTGAAGGGATCGCCAATCGCACGGATTATGATCTGAAACAGCATTCAAACTTCAGCGGTAAGGCGCTCGAATATTTCGACGAGGAGAATAGACAGAAACTCTTTCCCTATGTCATCGAGCCGTCGGCGGGTGCCGACCGTTCCGTGCTGGCGTTTATCGTAGACGCCTATCATGAGGAAGAAGTGCGCGGAGAAAAGCGCGTGGTGCTCAATTTCCACCGGGAGCTGGCGCCACTGAAGATTGCCGTGCTGCCGCTGCTAAAAAAAAATCCGCGGATTGTCGAGACCGCGCAGCGGATTTGCGCCGATCTGCGCACGCGCTGGTATTCCGTGTACGACGACACCGCCTCCATCGGACGGCTTTATCGGCGGCAAGATGAAGTCGGCACGCCTTTCTGCATCACCGTGGACGTGCAAACCGTCGGTGATGAAAAGGCCCCGGCCGACGATCAAGTCACGATTCGTGACCGCAACACCATGGATCAGGTCCGCGTGCCGTTGGCAGGCCTTGGGGCAGTGATGGATAAGCTGATGGCCGGGCAATGGTCCGAAATATATGCCCAACATGCGGTCGCCAAGGAATAACGAGCTCGCTCGATTCGGCGCTAACCCCATTTGAAGGGATACAGAGATTCGCCGCTATTATCACCGGGTCAAGTTTCTAATTGACCGGCACCGCCGCTTTCTCATCCTGGGCGTTCTTTCGCTGGTCGGCACGGACCTTGCCGGCATCGCCCTCCCCTGGCTGATCAAAGGCGGCATCGATACCGCGCTTGGCGCCGCGGACTCCGGTCGCTCTTTGCTCCAGTATCCGCTGTTGATCCTCGGCGCCGCCGCGCTGCAAGGATTTTTTCGCTACTGCTGGCGCATCAATATCCATGGCTTCTCACGCCGTTGCGAGGCCGATCTGCGCGACCGCGTCTTCGCGCACCTGCAGAGACTTCCGCTGAGTTACTTCCAGCGCACCAAAACCGGGGATCTGATGTCGCGTCTTACAAATGACATTCTGGCCGTGCGCGAG
>DATBLC010000076.1:0-6730 GCA_036555515.1 Binatia bacterium | reverse complement strand
GAGCTGCTTGAACTCGCGAAACACGCTGCGCCGCTTGGCCGGCTCGACGGGCATCGGTTGGTGTGGATTGGACCAGACCACCGGCTGTGCCACACTGATTCGCTTTGATTTAAAGCCCTGCGCGATGGCCAATCCGGCACCCGTCCGATCGCTGATATGGCGCGCCAGTTCAGCCAGGCCGGAAACCGTCCCGCCGTGCGGCGCGCCAACAATGACGCCCGTCATGGCCAGTGCCGGGTCGCGAAACTCGAAGCTCCCTAACCGGTCGATTTCGCGATTCTGAATCGGCCGCTGCAGGGTGCACGCTGCAATCAGCGCATAAGCGGACCAAGCTGCAAATACGCTCCAGCGGCTCCTCAAACAATATCGAAACATCATTCACCACAAAAAAGGGGAGTCATTGCTGACTCCCCTTTTTGTTCGGCGCGACTAAGCTTCCGCTTAGAACTGGTAGCGCCAGTTTAAGAACACATCCACCCAATCCCCACCGACGCCTGCGCGGCAATTAGTGGTCGTCGCTGTCGCGCGGCTACAGAAGTCCAGGTTCTGACCGGCTTGGTTTAGCCGATTGTCCAGGTTCGAGGCATCGTACCACAAAAAGCTCGCGCCCACGCTCATGCGCGGCGCGATGAAGAGCCAGAGATCCCATTCGCGAAGCAGGATGCGGCTACGGTGAAACTGCGTCAGATGACCGCCCGCGCAAGGTATCCCCGTCGATCCATTACAGCCTATTGATACGTCGGTTCGCTCAAAGTGGGTGCCCACTAGAACCGATCCAGTCTGGCTGGCAGACCCGGTCAAGAATCCTTTAGGGCTCCACACGAATAGATCATGACCGATCAACCACACTTTCCCTGTCTTTTTGCCGCGGGTGCCGAGGCCAGCGGTCTGGAGAATACTGCCGGGCCCAGCCCCCCCACCGTCTTCACTAAATTGCCAAACTCTCATGGCCCGAAGCGTGTAGGGACCAATCGCCCACAACAGCCCTGGCCCATGCTGGACATGCAGCCCATCGCCGATGCTGTTGTTGCCCGTATCAAACAAGGTCTGTCTGCCGCCGCGGCTGTTATCCCGAACCCGGTAACGGCTGCAGCCGTTCGCCACCGCTCGTCCGTCTACGTTACACCACCAGGCGCCGTATTCGAACAGAAGCCCTCTGATCCATTTGTTCTTGAGCTGTTGGAACGGCTCAACGCTCATGTAAGCGGCAAAGTCTTTTCTGTCGGTGTTGACCTGCGAGCCATCGCCGCCATCGGCGTAGGCATTCATGCCGAGCTGCAACCGGCTGATGCGCCCCGGGATACCGATGCTAGATAGCGAGCGGTCATCCCAAATAAGGCTCATACCGGATGTAGCGCTGCCAGTGTTGAACCCTTGGTTCGCGGTGAATAAGTCATATTCGGCCTGGGCGCCCACTGCACCCGACCCCTGACGCGACCGGCTGGCGGGACCGGCGTTCGTAGTGTCCATGCCGAATTGCACCGCCGGGAACGCGGGGTGTAGATCCTCGGCGTGAAAGTAAATTACGCCGCGCTGCAGATCGGTTTGGCCGCCGAACCCGTCGAGGTCGAGGCGCCAGTCGATCTCCCACAAGCAGTTGTTGATGCAGAGGTAAAACTCAGGTCTGAACCGGCGCCCTTCCAACTCGCCCTGGCTCCGGCCTACCTGATCGCGCCCGGTGAGAAAGTTATAACGCATATGCGCTTCGAACGAATGACGAAAAGACCACGACTTGTCCGCTGCTTCGATAAAGACGCCGTTGCCCGGACGATAACTGAAGCTCGGCAAAGCCGCGGCGGCTTCCGTCGCCTCCTTCTTCATTTCGATTTGCTGCTCTTTCAATTGAGTCAGCTCCTGCTCGAGCGCCTTGATTTTGTCGTCGACGTTTTGCGCCCACCCCGGCGTCCAGCCCAACAAGAAACTAGCGAGTAACCCAGTTGCCGCTCCGAGTGCTCGTATTTTCATCATTGCCTCCTTCTGACCTCCATGGATTTTTTTCTAGGTATTAAGTCTGATTATTGGCCGTTTTTAATCTCATCTGCGGTTTTTGTCAAGCCTAAAGTTTTATTGTTTTGCAATTTTATTCGTATCGGATTGATTAATTTAGCTCTTATTGGAAAAAAAACCCCAAAATTACGCATTAAACATGCTAAAAGTTGTACTTCCTTGGTATGGGAACATGCCGCGAGTTCGCTGTCTTTTTCAATACTTAAGAGCCTAAAGCGATCGTAGTCATGCCCCAGCCGGCAAAAGCCCGGGCATCGATCAGTTGAACTTCACCCGCAGGCACTGCGCCGGGTAGCATGCTCCAAGTTGTCATTTCGACTTTGGTCCATTACAGTCACTTCACGATGCTGGCAAAACGGCTTATTCCCTGTCTTGACGTAAAGGCCGGCCGGGTCGTCAAGGGCGTGAAATTTCTCGACCTGCAGGACGCCGGCGATCCGGTGCAAGTCGCGCGCGCGTATGACCTCGACGGCGCCGATGAGCTTTGCTTCTTGGACATCACGGCGTCGCACGAAAATCGCGCCATCATTCTCGATGTTGTCGGGCGAACGGCGGAGCAGGTGTTTATGCCGCTCACGGTGGGCGGCGGGATCAATCAGCTCGATGATATTCGCAAGCTCTTGCAGGCGGGGGCGGATAAGGTATCCATCAATACCGGGGCGGTGAACCGCCCCGAATTCGTGCGCGAGGCGGCTGAGCGATTTGGCAGCCAGTGCATCGTTGTCGCCATCGATGCCAAGCGCGCAAACGGCCGCTGGGAAGTCTTCACCCACGGCGGGCGCAACCCCACGGGCATCGATGCATGCGAGTGGGCCGAGCGAATGGAACGTAATGGCGCCGGTGAGATTCTGCTCACCAGCATGGACCGGGACGGAACCAAACAAGGATACGATCTGGAATTGACCAGAACGATTTCAGATCGCGTCGCGATTCCCGTGATCGCCTCCGGCGGAGTGGGAAAGCTGGAACATATCTACGACGGGCTTACTCGGGGCAAAGCCAGCGCCGCGTTGGCGGCGTCGATCTTCCATTACGGCGAGTACTCTATCGCGGCGTGCAAGCGCTACCTCCACGACCGCGGCATCGCCGTGCGACTGCGGCGCTGACGCGCGCGAAGGGCTCCAGTCGTTCCAGCCATTGAAATAGTTGAACACTTTAAGAATGCGCGGCAGCGCCTGCCGCGGGATGATTCTCTCGCTCTTAGTTAGCGTTCTTTGCTTTCTGCGAACACCGCCCGTTTGCGCGGCGGATCGAAAAACGGCAGCTTCACCACCTTTGCATCGACGGTTTTGCGCTGGTGCTCCACGGTCACTTCCATATCCACTCGGCAGTCGATCTCGGCGTTGCCCTTCTGTAAGGTAGCGAGCGCAACGTATTTCTTCAGTGTCGGCGACCAGCCGCCGGTGGTCGCCTGGCCCACCTGTTTTCTCGCTCGATACAGCGGTACTCCGCCGCGCCAGGCCGTCAACGGAAAATGCGGCGCGAGGCCGGCTTTTTGAAAAAGCCTCTCGTAGGCCTGAAGGTCGATCTCCAGCCCGACGATTTGTCTGACCGGGCCGCGCCGGCTTTCTTCCCTGAGCGCCTGGTGTCCGACAAAATGGTCTTTTTTTAAATCCACCGTCCAGCCGAGGCTGATTTCGTAAGGCGAATATTTTTGCGATGGGATGATCGCTTTATCCGCGCCGACGTAATCTACTTCCAGTAAAATGAATCCGGCTTCGAGACGCGCCACGTCGAGGGCGAGCATGCCCGCCGGCTTGATGCCGAAGTTTTTTCCCGCCGCCATGACAATATCCCAGAGCCGCTCCGCCTCGTCGCAGCTGAGCCAAATCTCATAGCCTAAATCGCCGGTGTAACCCGTGCGCGACACCACTACCGGAGTTCCCATGATGTTTGCGCGGCTCAAGCGAAAAAATCGGAGCCGGCTCAAGTCGATGTCGACGATTTGCCGCAAAATGGCGAGCGCATTGGGCCCCTGCAAAGCCAGCGCGGCGACTGCTTCCGAACATTCCTGAATCTCCACATTCAATCCCACCGCATTGAGTCTTAGCCAGCGCAGGGCCGGCTCGGCGAGATGAAGACGGAAATAATCCTCGGCGAGCCTGAACGCCGTGCCGTCTTGAATGACCTTGCCCGTGCCGTCGCACAAGCACGCGTAAAGCGCCTGGCCCACCGCGCACCTGGCCGCGTCGCGGGAAATCACCCGGTTGACCAGCGCAACGGCGTCCTGGCCGCGAACCTCGTATTTGTAAAGCGGTGAGATATCGATGAGCGCGGCGGTATTGCGGATGGCGTGATACTCGTAGTCGTGCACGGTCTCGTACGAACTGGCGACGAAATAGCCGGACCACACGCGCCAATTCTGGCTCGCGCACAGTGCCGAGGTTCGGGAGTGAAAAGCAGTTCCGATGGGCATTGGTGATTTTCGATTTTGGTCTGCGGCGCCGCTTTTAGATTTGGATTGCGCCCGAAATTCGCCCGGACATCTCGTTGACTTCGCACCAGAAATTACCAAATATGCCCTTTTAAGCAACTCATGGCTAAGAACAATTACGATGCGCTCATCATCGGCGCCGGCCACAACGGCCTGACCACGGCGGCCTATCTCGCCAAGGCCGGAAAAAAAGTCCTCGTCCTCGAGCGGCGCCATGTCCTCGGTGGCGCCGCGGTGACCGAAGAAATCCATCCCGGATTCAAATTTTCCGTCTGTTCATATGTCGTAAGCCTGCTTCGCCCTGAAGTGATCCGCGAGCTGGAGCTGCCAAATTACGATCTTGAGATCGTTCCGCTCGACAGCACATTTACGCCGATGCCCAACGGCGATTATCTCTTCCGCTGCGGCGACCATGCCCGGACGCGCCGCGAAATCGCACGCCATTCGCCCACCGACGCCGAAGCCTATGAAGAATACGGCAAGCTTATGGTCCAGCTGGCGATGGCCGTCAAGCCCATGCTCGGCTTGATTCCTCCCCAACCAATTTCCTGGAGCCCCAGGGAGCTTCTCGGGCTGGCCAATGTCGGCAGATATTTTCGCGGCGTCGAAGCTAAGTTGCTTTATGATCTCACCAAGCTCATGACCATGAGCTCGGCGGATTTTCTCGACGAATGGTTTGAGACCGAAGTTCTTAAGGCCACCATGTCCGCCAGCGGTATCATCGGCACTTTCATGGGGCCGCGCTCGCCCGGGACGGCTTACGTGCTCTTGCATCACTACATGGGCGAACTCGACGGCGCCTTTCGCTCCTGGGGTTTTGCCCGCGGCGGCATGGGCACCATAAGCCGGGTCATCGCCGATGCCGCGCGCCATTATGGCGCAGAAATAATGACTAAAACGGCGGTGGACCAGGTGCTGATCAAAAACGGCCGCGCCTACGGCGTCGTCAGCGGCGGCGATGAATATCTCGCCAAGGTTGTTGTCTCCAGCGTCGATCCCAAGCGGACCTTTTTAAAAATGATCGACGCCCACCATCTCGACACCGGCTTCTTGCGTCATGTGAATAATTTCAAAATTCGCGGCTCGTCGGCCAAAGTCAATCTCGCTCTCGACGCCCTGCCGAATTTTACCGCGTGGCCGGGAGAAGGCCCGCACTTGGCCGGTGCGATCTCGATCAGCCCGAGCATCGATTATATCGAGCGCGCTTATGACGATGCCAAGTACGGTGATTTCTCGCGCCGGCCCTACATGGATATCATCCTGCCATCCATGCTCGACCCCGGCATGGCGCCGCCGGGAAAACATGTCATGTCGATCTTCGTGCAGTACGCGCCCTATCATCTGAAAGCAGGCGCCTGGCCGGAAAAACGCGAGGCCCTGGGCAATGCCGTTATCGACACGCTCAGCGAATATGCACCCAACTTGAAAGACATTATCTTGTTCCGGCAAGTGGTCACGCCGTGGGATTTGGAACAGGAGTTCGGTCTCACGGAGGGCAACATTTTTCAAGGCGAGCTTACCCTGGACCAACTCTTTTTTCTCCGCCCGGTACCGGGTTGGGCGCAGTACCGAACGCCGATCAGAAACCTCTACATGTGCGGCTCGTGCACCCATCCCGGCGGGGGCGTCATGG
Organism: Binatia bacterium; assembly: GCA_036555515.1. Taxonomy (GTDB): domain Bacteria; phylum Desulfobacterota; class Binatia; order UBA9968; family UBA9968; genus DATACQ01. Next base: position 656 of record DATBLC010000076.1, on the reverse strand, counting down.
CGGCGTCGGGAAGATTGGCGGCGCTTGAGATATTGAAGGACGGGCGCGCGTAGAAGATCCTCTAGGGCTCGCGGCGCCGATCGCCATGTCTACCCCCAAATCACTTTCCACTGTGTTTTATGACGGTCATTGCGGTCTTTGCCACGGTTTCGTTCGCTTTTTGCTGGCCCGGGATCCTGCCGGAACGAAATTCAACTTCGCGCCGCTCCACGGAGAATATTTCGCCGCGGCCGTTCCTGAAAACCAGCGCGTGAACCTGCCGGATAGCGTCGTGGTGAAGAGCGCTGATGGGCAATTACTCGTGCGCTCAACCGCCGTCTTGTATGTGCTAAGGCGCCTCGGTCGGTTTTATCGGCTGCTCGCAACCGCAATTGGAGTCTTACCCCGGGGCCTGCTCGATTGCTGTTACGATGGCGTCGCTAGCCTACGGCGAAAATTGTTTCTTAAACCGCCCGATGTCTGCCCGGTGATGCCGGCGCACTTGCGGGCCAGGTTTCACCTCTGAGATCGGCAGGTGAGTTATTAAGGAGTCCACAATTGAGTAACCAAACAGCGACCGAGGGGTGAGACCTGGAGAGCGCGGGCACAGGAGCGCAAAGGTTGTTTTCAGGCCCTGCCGGCGGGCATTTCCACCTATGGAGAGGACGGGGTGGTGG
>DATBLC010000075.1:0-42131 GCA_036555515.1 Binatia bacterium | reverse complement strand
TGCCGGCGGGCATTTCCACCTATGGAGAGGACGGGGTGGTGGCCGGCAAGGCAGAGAACCATTGACCGCGATCGGAAGGGCTCGCCTCTCGGTCGCACACTAGCGACATAGTCTCTAAATAACGAACTCATTAGTAACTCTGTGATGATTATTCTTCACGGTTATCTCGGAACAGCCGAAAATTTTAGTTTTCCCGGCCACAGGCCAAAATGGCGTCGAAGATCGCCGTGTACCCGGTGCAGCGGCAGAGGTTTCCGTCCAGGCTGGCTTTGACCTCGGCGAGCGACGGACAGCGAGTGCGCTGCAGCAAGGCTTTAGCCGCCATCAACATGCCCGGTGTACAGTAACCGCACTGCACAGCGCCATGTTTCAGAAATGATTTCTGTAACGGGTCCAGTTCGCCGTTTTGGCTCAAGCCTTCCACCGTGGTGATTTCTTTTCCTGCGCAGCGCGCGGCCAGTACCACGCAGCTGTGAACCGCCATCCCATCCAACATCACAGTGCAACAGCCGCAGTGACTGGTCTCGCAGCCGCGCTTAGCCCCCGTCAAATCCAGTTGCTCTCTCAAAACGTCGAGCAGGAGCGCCGTGTCCTTGGCTTCGATTGCGGTCTCCTCGCCGTTGATCTTGAGCTTAAACCTTGCCATGGCCGTTCCTTCCCGTTTGCTCGAGCGCCGCCAACAGTGCCCGCCGCACAAAAACCTTGACCATTTTGCGCCGATAGTCTGCCGTGGCGTGAGGGTCGGACTCCGGATCGACCTCGGTCGCGGCGATTTCTCCGGCTTCTCGAGCACTGTTCGCGTCCAGCACGGCCCCTCTCAATGCCGCTTCCGCCTTCACTGCTCGCAGGGGTATCGGGGCAACTCCGCTCAGTCCAATTCGGACTTCCGCGACCGAACTTTTGCCGGTTCCATCGGGCACAACGATCGCCGCCACGCCGACAATTGCGAGATCTTCTGACGTAATGGCATGCTTCAAATAGACACCCGCGGCGCCTCGTGGGAGCTGGGCGATCTCGATCCCGCAAAGCAGCTCTTCGGGCTGCAGGGCGGTCTCAAAGTATCCTCGAAAAAAATCCCCCAAGGGAACCCTTCGATCGCCGTTGCGGCCCTTGAGCTCGGCAACTCCGTCTAGGGTCAGGAGGGCGGGCGGCAAATCAGCGCCCAGCTCGTTATGGCAAACATTTCCCCCGATGGTGCCGAGATTCCTTATCGCCGTCGAACTCACCAACGCCGCCGCCTGAGCCAGCATGGGGGCGCTCTCCTTGATCTCCGGAGAGGAAAGCAGCGTATAAAATGTCGTCATCGCCCCGATCGAAATCCTGTCCGACCTCGGTTCGATGCCGCGAAGCTCCTTGAGCGGCTCAAGATCGATCAGCGCCTTGGGCGAAACCAACCTATTTCTGAGCATGACCAAGAGCGATTGCCCGCCGGCGATGGGCAGGCAATCCGCGCCGTACTGTTGGCGCGCCGCTAATGCCTCACCCAGCACCGCCGGTCGTATTAGCTCACATTCCATATTGCCGCTTCTCCTTGTCTAAATTCATTCTTCAAACGAAACGTTTTCCACGCCTGGGATCTCGACGACTTGCGGAAATGGCTCGCCCACCGGTCTGGTGGCATCGATCCCCAGACCCGATCCCCGCCCGATCCTTTTTGCCGACGGATCGAGCTGCGAGCCCACCAGGCGTGGAAACACGATGACGTCGTCTTGAGGCCGGCAACGGGTTGCAACGGCCCACATGACTTTTTCTATATCGTAGAGGTCGACGTCGTCGGTGCCATACGGCGCTTGCCACTGGGTTGCCAGCGGGATCACCGGATCCGTCCCGATGGCGATTGCGACGGGAAGCCCCTTTCCTTTGGTCTCGGCCCCCAGAAGTTGCCGATGGAGCTGTTGCACCATGATGCCGAGCCGGTTCGGCTCCTTTAATTGCATCCGATAAATCGAAGTGTTCTTGCGGTCGGTATCGGGGTCTTTGCTGACTGTGATACCAAAAGTGATGTACCGACCTTCATCCGTGGATGAAAAGATTGGAATGGGTAACCTTCTCAAATCGACGTCCTTGCCCTTATAGATTATTTGCCGCCGTGCGGTGTTGGATGCCGTTGACACTCGTAATTCCCAAGGTCAAGCCTTTGAGCTCTGTGATCGATTTGTACTCGGTCCGCGAGACCAGCCAGAAAAGCGGCCGGTACAGAGTCACGGCCACGACTTTGATCGGCATGCCGCGTTGGCTGGTAGTAGCGCTCGCTCCCGCGGCGGTGTCGGCGTCGACTTCGCCGGTTACCATCCCGGCGATTGCCAGATCCGGCCGCGCCTGAACGAGTTCCACTTCCAGTCCCTCGCCGCGGAAAAATCCCCTATCGGCGGCGACATAGAGATCGGAAAAAGCGATGCTCCGGCTCGGCATCGTGATCTTTATCTTCAGCAATCCAGTCTGAGGCCACAAATCTTCGGCGTTGCCCAAGACGGAAAAAGCCACGACCAACAGCGAAAAACATCGCAATGTCATAACGGCCTCCCGAGCAGTTCGTAGACGAGCTTTCCCCGCCTTGAATCGCATGCGAATGATCGACAAGCGTTGCCATTCAACCGGTCTATAGGCGCGGAATTACTTCCAAGTTTTGCGTCTCTTTCTCCTCAATCGCCGCCAAGACGCGGCTCGGGCTCAAAGGCAATTCTTTGATTCTCACCTTGAGCGCGTCATAAATCGCATTGCCGATAGCCGGCGCCACGCCGACGACAGAAAGCTCTCCGATTCCTTTGGCGCCGAATGGACCTTCAGGCAACGGCACTTCCACCAGGATGGTCTCGACCTCCGGAATCTCCTGCGCACAAGGGATTTTGTAATCCATGAAAGAGGGATTGGTAACTTTCCCATTATCGAACTGAATCCCCTCGTGCATCGCGTAGCCGAGACCCAGGATGGCCCCACCCGTGATCTGTCCTTTGACACTGAGTGGATTCAAGGTTCTTCCGGTGTCATGCGCGGAAACGAGTTTACGGATCTTGACCATGCCCGTCTCCTTGTCCACCTCCACCTCCACGGCTTGCGCGGCGTATTTCCACCCCGGCACCGACTCCTTTCCCTGTGCCTTGTGCGGCAGCTTGGGATAGTCCCCTTTGCCGCCGTACCATCCTCTGCCGAGAATGGGTTTTTCCGTCATATGCGCTCTCACCACCACGTCCTTGAAGCTTAGAGACAGTTCCGGCTTTTTCTTCGAAACGATTCGCTGATTTTCAATTGCGAGGTCGTCGATGGGAATTTCAGTTATTTTAGACGCCAGTTCCAGCAGCTGGCTTTTGGCATCTTCGGCGGCTTTTTTCACCGCCATGCCGGCATAAAAAGTCACCCGGCTCGAAAACGTGCCCCGGTCATAAGGGGTGACGGCGGTATCGGCGCTCTTGATACCGATACACTCAATCGGCAATCCTAACACTTCCGCCGCGATCTGGCTCATGACCACTTCCATTCCTTGCCCAATTTCAGAGGCACCGACCAACACCTGTGCGCTGCCGTCCTCGTTGAACTGAACGTAAGCACCCGAGATGCTCGATTGCGTCGTCGGAGATTTGGCTACGACCACGATACCGCGACCGACATTTTCTGCCTTCGGCTTGCTCCACCCAATGGCATCTGCGGCCCTGCCCAAGCATTCCTTGAGGCCAATATTTTCCACCGTATCGCCGATCGAGTTGATGTCCCCCTCGACCCAAATGTTTTTCATGCGTAGTTCAAATGGGTCGAGCCCCAAGCGCGCCGCGATCATATCCATCTGAGACTCGATGCCCCAGTAGGCTTCCGGCACACCGAGCCCGCGCAGCTGAGTCCCGCGTATTTTATTCGTATAGACCAAAGAGGATCTGACACGAATGTCGGAGATCCTATAGGGACCAATGGCATCCTTCATAGCGCGATTGCTCGGCGCCAAGCCCTCTCGATAAGCCCCTGTGTCCCAAATCAATTCGACGTCCCGCGCGACGAGAGTCCCGTCCCTTTTTACGCCTGTCCTGACCCGCGCGATGGCCGGTGTCGAGCCCGCTGCGGCGGTAAATTCCTCGGCCCGGGTCATGACAACCTTCACCGGTTTGGCTGTCTTCAGCGCCAACGCGACCGCGCAGGGTTCTAGTCGCGGATCAATTTTTCCGCCGAAACCACCGCCGACCTTGGTGCATATGACCCGGAGCTTGCTCTCGGGCATGTCAAAGGTCTCTGCCAAAATCGTGCGCAGGAGAAAAACCTCTTGGGAGCAACTCCACACGGTCACTGAGCCTGCTTGGCTCACAGCAACCGCGGCGTGCGGTTCCATGTAGCAATGGTGAATCTGGCTGGCGCTAAAGGTATCGTCGAAAACGTAATCGGACCGCTTGAGCGCCGCCTCCACATCGCCCCGTTCGTTAACCGCACGATGAATGATATTGGTCCCCGGGACGGGATTCCAGGACGATAGATAAACGTCGCGGCAGGTGTAGTGAGTCATGTCTTCGTGCACCAATGGGGCGCCGACGCGCATCGCTTCCTCGACGTCGAAGACGGCGGGCAATTCATCGTACTCAACCTCGATGAGACCCAAGGCTTCGTCGGCGGCCTCTTCGTCGACGGCCGCCACCGCCGCCACCGCGTCGCCGATATAGCGAACTTTTTGAGTGGCCAAAATTTCTTCATCACGAACCGATAGCCCGAATCTTTGCCAAGGCGCGTTGTTGCCCGTAAGCACGGTTTTAACGCCGGGAACTTTCTTCGCTTTTACGACGTCTATGCGCAAGATCTTGCCGTGCGGGATGGGGCTGCGTAGAATCTTGCCGATCAGCATACCGGGCAGCTTCACGTCGACGCCGTAAATGGCGCGCCCGGTGACCATTTCGACACCGTCGACGCGTTCCACGGGCTTACCGATAACTCGGAACGACTCCATCGGTCATTTCTCCTCTCTCGTTATGCGCACCGCTCTAACACGAGATCTCTGCGGGTGTCAATTCAATCAAAGCTTTGATTGTGTCTTGGTTGACGTTCCAGCTCGTGATCGCGCGAGACGACATTTTGAAACGAACTTCAGTGTCTGGCTTCGCATAAGTGACTCAGCGAAACGTGTTCATCCATGCAAGCCTGGTTACCCACTCGTACACTTCCACGTTACGAGAATTCTCGAAACGTCGAAATGAAAGGCCAGCATCAAACTGAAACTGGCCGTGGCAGCCGGCATTCACAGACTACATACTAATGAGTTCGTTATTTAGAGACTATGTCGCTAGTGTGCGACCGAGAGGCGAGCCCTTCCGATCGCGGTCAATGGTTCCTCTGCCTTGCCGGCCACCACCCCGTCCTCTCCATAGGTGGAAATGCCCGCCGGCAGGGCCTGAAAACAACCTTTGCGCTCCTGTGCCCGCGCTCTCCAGGTCTCACCCCTCGGTCGCTGTTTGGTTACTTAATTGTGGACTCCTTAATGAATCGCAGGGGTAGACCTTAAGAAATCCCGGTGATAGAGGTTGAGCCACCGATTGATCCTAACTAAAGCGCTTTCCAACAAAAGGAGGAACAGATGAAAATCAAACAGGCAATTTTTGCGTTGTTTTTAATTCTTCTGCTTCCAGCCATTTCCGCCGCCCAGTCGCGGATTAAGTTTCCCGTGTCTGCTTCCTCGAAAGTCCTCGGCTACGCCCCGTTGTGGGTAGCGGATAAAAAAGGTTTCTTTGAACGCGAAGGGCTAGACGCCCAAGTTATCGTCACCAACGGCACTGCGCCGAGTATGCAAGCACTGGTGGCGGAATCTATCTATGCTACCTTAGCCGCCAACGACGGCCCCATTGGACTTGTCGAGAAGGGCATCGACATCGCGATGATCGCAGGCGGCAGCAAAACTACCCATATGATTCTGGGCGGCAAGGGTATTAAAACCTATGAAGATCTGCGCGGAAAAACGATCGGTTCATCGACTCTGACCTCCGGCACCGCGTTTCTTTTGAGAAAGGTACTAAAAACCAAGGGCCTGGAGTACCCAAAAGACTACACGCTGGTAAGCGTGGGCGGAAGCGGTCCGTCTTTCATGGCTCTCAGTTCAGGTAAGACCGATGCAAGCATACTCGCTGTCCCGATTAGTTTCAGGGCGATAGATTCCGGTCTGAATTTGATCGGCAAAGTGGCCGATGTATTTCCCAACTATTTGCTCTCAAGCTTTTCCGTGCGGCGCGGGTGGGCGTCCAAACACCGCGACGAAGTCGTTCAATTCTTGAAAGCTTTACTCAAGGCGCGAAGATGGATTGAGGAATATCCCAATGACGCCACGGAATTTTTGGCCAAAGACCTCAAGCTCCCGTCAGAAGTGGCGCGGCGCGGACTCGATTACTACCTTGAAAATCGCGCGTGGGAGCCGGATCTAGCTATCGATATCGAGGGATTGAAACCGGTGATTGAAACCTATGCCGAGCAGGCGCAGATGAAAGGTCCGGTTCCCGGTCCTGAAAAATATGTTGATCTAACTTACTTGAAAGAAGCACTAAAACAGCTCGGTTGGAAATCCGCGATTACAGGTACGCACTAAAGTCTCAATCGTTGATTTATGCAATTGACACACGATGTTGAAAAAAGCTAGAAGTGGGATGCTCTTATGAGCCTTGGGGGCCGCCGAGGACCCCAGGGCTCAATCGGCAATCACGATGTGAGAGTGGGCGAGACTGACCATTATTCGAGGCGGCCGGGCTTGGAGATTAAGCCATGCAGATTTACGTTGCACTGCAGCCATTGGTGGCATTAATAGCTGGAATACTGATCTTGATGATTCCGCGGTTGTTGAATTACATCGTCGCCATCTATCTGATCGTGACCGGTATTTTGGGACTGGTGCGTATGTGAGCGAGCGATGCTCTCAGCGTTCAGCGATAGAAAGATCCATTTACAGAAGATCAACTACATTATTGGCATCCGGTCAGCGATGTTAGTCGAGCCGATGAGCAGCTCCTAAAAAGCCCAATCGATCAAGCCACCGACCGCGCGAAACGGCAGGGCAAGTGTTTTACCTATGATATCCACGGTACCGCTGATCACGCCGCCAGATTCCGTGCTGTTTTGTTCCGTTTCCGTAGTCTCGGTCTTTGTCACCACGGCGTTATTGGGAACTGCCGCACTGTCTTGCGTGGTTTCGTAGGATTCGGTTTTCACCGTTTTAGTTTGCGTCGAACAGGCCGAAGTCAACAAAAGTCCCGATAGTAACAAGTATCCCAGCGCTTTCATAAATCATTCCTCCATAACATATTTTAACTCTGAATGTTTCTGAAGCCGCACCCGCCGGGTCGCGACCAGATCTCTGACAATATACGACACTAGAATATTGGCATTGCCGGAATCATGGGTAAGTGGCGTTACTTTATCGGTCACGGCGACAATCAACTCTCCCAATGTCGTATTCTTTGGTAGTCGTATCGACATAGTCGCACCTCTTTCAGCTTGGTGTGTTGGACAGCTCGCGGCGTTCACTTGCCGTCATAATGTTTAAGGAAACGCAGCAACGACTGTGCCATCGCCTTGTAATAGAAAAATTCTCTTATAAAACGCCTCTTCGTCGATTGGTTTGCGACGACACATCAACGGCGTTAGAAGTTTTCCTGCAAATTGTCAGGGATTATCCACACGCTAGACTCGCATTGAAAATGTTTAGATCTCTCGTGGACAAGCGCACTCGTCTGCAAGAGAGATACTAATGAGATCGTTATTTAGAGACTATGTCGCGAGTATGCGACCGAGAGGCGAGCCCGTCCGATCGCGGTCAATGGTTCTCTGCCTTGCCAGCCACCACCCCGTCCTCTCCATAGGTGGAAATGCCCGCCGGCAAGGCTTGAAAACAACCTTTGCGCTCCTGTGCCGGCGCTCTCCAGATCTCACCCTCGGTCGCTGTTTGGTTACTCAATTGTGGACTCCTTAATATAACGAAGTGAAGCCGCAAACGGATCGAGGTGCAGTCCTGCACTTGGATGGTTTAACCGACCGTCCCAAATCAGTCGGGGTTAAAATATTTTTAACGTGGATTCCCTATCGTTTCACAGGGAATTTACTCCATCGGTGCGGTCGGTTAGCAAGATGCCGACATAAGATGCTGATAATACCGCGCGATTTTTCCTCGCATTAATGGCACGTGTTTTGGTTATGCTTTAACGCAAAGAGTTCTCCTCTGTCTCGGTGCTGATTAATTCAAGTATCATTACAATAGAATTCGGAGGAATCGTGCAGATAAAAGATGTAATGACGCGCAATGTCGAAATCGCCAGGCGTGACACGCTATTGAGCGATGCTGCCGAAATGATGCGAGGCCACGACATAGGCATACTTCCAATATGCGATGGCGATACACTGGTGGGCCTAGTTACGGACCGTGACATTATCGTTCGAGCCACGGCGAACAAACTTCACCCTGAACTAGTACGATGCCAGGATGTCATGACAGCGGATGTTGTTTTCTGCTTTGAAGATCAGGATATCGAAGAAGCCGGCAGCATGATGCAGGATCATAAAGTCCGCCGTCTTCCAGTGGTGAACCGGCAGCGGCGCTTAGTTGGCATCATCTCCATTGGCGATATCGCCGTGGCAACCGGTGATACCAAACTTGTTGGCGTAACTGTTCAAGAAGTCTCGGCGCCCGACGCGCCAAAACCGTTACCGGGTCAAAAGCGCGAGTGATACCTGAGACATCCCGCGTTCCGCAAAAGTGCGTTCAAGAGAGGGGATTGAGTTTCCGATTGTCAGTGTTTTTGCTTCCGGCCTGTAAGCAAAAAATCTGACAAAACCGTCCGCGCAGATATCCATCAATCGGTAAATCTCTCAAAGCGCAGGGATATATCGTCGGCAGACCATTCTGGCACAGGGTTTGGTATTTAGCCATTTGAAACCTAATTCCATAGGCATTAGATGTCACATGTAAACAAGGAGGTCCATCATGAACGCAACGATTAAACCGATTCTAATTTCCGCGGCCTTGGCCCTATTTTTGTCCGCCGTCGGTTGCACTTCGACGACCGGCCAGACAGCCGGACAATATATCGATGATTCGACGATCACTACCTCTGTCAAAGCCAAACTAGTAGGAGACAAAGTGGCGAACTTGACCCGCGTGGACGTCGATACGACCAATCGTGTGGTCTCATTGAATGGCGTGGTCGAGTCGTCCGAACAAAAAGCACGCGCCGAACAACTTGCTAAGGAGGTCGGCGGCGTGCGCAGAGTAGACAACAATTTGCAGATTCAAAGACTTAATTAGTTATCTCGTTGGAACGACGGAACAGATTGCACAGCGAAAAAACGAGGCCTCGAGAATCTAGCGTACGGGCTCTCCGATTTGAGTTAGGCAATCCCCCATTTTGTCGTTTCTCCAACGGTTGGCCCGGCCCAATTCATCAAGACACCTTCGGCAGCAGTTATGAAATGGCTAGTGCGGGTCCAAACGACGGCCAGAAGCCGAAGTGTAACTACTAATGAGTTCGTTATTTAGAGACTATGTCGCAAGTGTGCGACCGAAGGCGAGCCCTTCCGATCGCGGTCAATGGTTCTCTGCCTTGCCGGCCACCACCCCGTCCTCTCCATAGGTGGAAATGCCCGCCGGCAGGGCCTGAAAACGACCTTTGAGCTCCTGTGCCCGCGCTCTCCAGGTCTCACCCCTCGGTCGCTGTTTGGTTACTCAATTGTGGACTCCTTAATAAGAACTCCCTCGCATGCGGGAGCGGCAGGGGTCAGGGTCTGGTCCGAAACACCCCTCAACCTAGCCCTCTCCCCAACGAAGACGTGGTGGAGAAGAACAAATTGTGGCCGACGTTACACCGGCACCAAAACCCGTTGCTTGCTAGGGATGTATCGTAGAGTGCAACATTTCCCGGAGGTAGGATGAGACAATTCATAATCTTAATCGTAGCGGCCGGTTTATTGACAGTTTCGGCTATCAGTGCGCCGCAGCCGAGTGCCGCGCAGGATTTCTATAAAGACAAGACGGTCACGATCATCGTCGGGTACTCGCCGGGAGGATCGTTTGATCTCTATGCGCGGGTGCTGGCTCGCTACATTGGCCGTTACCTGCCCGGCAATCCGACGCGAATCGTCGAGAACATGACCGGCGCCGGCGGCATCATCGCCGCGAATCACCTTTATAACCGCGTTAAGCCCGACGGCTTCACCGTCGGCGCCTGGGCGTCGCCGCTGGTTTTGCAGCATATTCTGGGCAATGAAGCGGTGCAGTTCGATGGGCGCCGCTTCGGCTATCTCGGCATTCCAAGCGAGTACGACACGGTGTGTACGTTCAACCAACAAAGCGGCATCACCAAGATGGATGATTGGATCAATGCCAAGCGGCCGCAAAAGATCTCCACGATCGGCCCCGGCACCAGCACCTCTGACATTCCAAAACTTCTCAAGGCTGCGCTCAATCTGCCGATGGACGTGATCGACGGTTATAAGGGCGGCGCGGATGCGCGCCTGGCCGTGGAATCCGGCGAAGTCGACGGCTATTGCGGTTCCTGGGGCACCCTTGAAACCGTGTGGCGCGCGGCTTACCAGAGCAAGAAAATCATTCCGGTATTGCAAGCCGCGCCCAAGTCGCATGCGAAGTACAAACATATCCCGCTCGCGAACAGCTACGCCAAAACCGAAGAAGCGCGCGAGTTAATAAAGGTCGCGGACGATGTGCACGGCGCGCAGTTCGTCTTTTCGGTCCCGCCCGGCATGGCAAAAGATCGGCTCGAGTTGCTCCAACGCGCCTTTGTCCAAACGTTCAAAGACCCGGATCTTTTGGCCGAAGCCAAAAAATCTCAACTGGATGTCGCACCGGTGGACGGCCCGACGGTGACGAAGACGCTCGCGGGCCTCTATGCTCTCAAGCCGGCGACGATAGCGAAGCTGAAGGATATTTTGTTGCCGAAAAAGAAGTAGAGGCGCAGCATGCCGCGCCGGTGAAAACGGTCTTAGAATTCGAAGGCGCCGCACGAAGCTATTCAACGTAGTCACAAACGGACCTGTATAATTTGTGTGCTCCGATTCAGTATGGTTATTCGGCATACTCTTAGTCGTACACGCACTTGATCGGAATTGACCATAGATCGATGCCTTCAAGACAACGGAGGTTGATCCCCCATTTATCCGGAGCGGTACGTGGACGACGGAAACGGCAAGATGCCACAGTGGGGCAGAAATTATCCTTGGCGGTCTGGGACTGCGTTGACGGAGAAAACAGTTCAATCCTGGCATCACCACAGTGGTTATAGAATCACCTTAGCCGCCTTCATTAGTGTCCACTGTGGGATCGTTAAGCCCATGGCGTGCCGGCGCGCATGAGTTGGGCTAGGCTGCTCAAACGGGTCTTCGACATTGACATCGAACACTGCCCGAACTGCGGTGGCAGATTGAAGATCATCGCTGCCCCTTCGACGAGGCTCAGGACAGACATTCTATGAGACTTGTCAAGTCCCCTGTTTATTTTTTATGCCGCCTGGCGTATCGCCTGACGGGCAATGTTCGCCAAGTGATAGTTCTCATCGTACGGCTTTTTGTCTCTCCACATGATGAATATAATTTTCAACCACTTCCCTGCCAAAGCCCTAAGCGCTTGGGGATGACGATGTCCTTTCGCCCGTTGGTCGCGATAGTATTTGTTCGCCCACTCACAGCGATTGAGCGAGTTAAACGACAACCAGTACGAGGCGTAGCGCATCAGCTTGTTACAGGCATAACGAAACACTACGACACGGCTCTTGCCGCTGGATTTGGTTACCGGGACCCCTCCTGCTTCGGCCTGAAGGTGGCGAAAGGATTGCCATCGATTCTTGGCATCGCCCAGCTCAGCCCAAAGCATGGGTACAATGGTCCCACTTTTTCCTCCCGGCAGTGTCTGCGCAAGCCTAGCCGCCGGCATAGAGGCGAAAAAACGTTGAACCTCCTCGCTGTAGCTCTCGACCGCCTGAGCCAAGGCCCTAAGCTGAGCGACGAGCACCAAAAGCAATTGCGCCTTGGCTCTGACCACGTGTTGTGGAATCTCAAACTGCGGCTGGTTTAGCTGCTCCCACAGCTCTTTACAGCGCGCCTCACCGAGATGATGCTCACGCTTGGCAAAGCGGTTCCATTTTCTACGGGTAAGATCAGACAGTGCCCGTGGAGTCGGATACTGGGTCAGAAAATCCAACGCGATCTTCGATTCCAGATCAGAAAAGACCTCCAGGGGACGAGGGTAATACTCTTTGAGCGTTACTTCGATCTGATTGATGAGCCGAGTCTTATAGCGCATCAGCCGGTGGTGATCCCGGGTGAGCATCTTAATCTCTTGGGCCTGAGCAGAGTTAGGCTCAAGAGCTCGCAAATGAGCATGATCGGTCCTGACAAACTCCGCCAACACATAAGCGTCAAAGGAGTCGCTCTTGGATTGGCTCATGCGAAACCGGTCCCTGACCCGGTCCAGGGCCTTGGGATTAACCGGATAGACCACTACTCCGTGGTCCAACAGAAAATCCACAATCCGCCCCGGGGGCTTCTCGATGGCCGCCCAAAGCTCTATCTGTTCTGCCTGACGTTCATGAAGCCAACGGCCAAACTCACTCATGGCTTCGGCTTTCTGAACCAGTTTTATCTCGATTACTTTTTTGCCCTCGGCATCGCTGACCCATACCTGGTGAAATTCATCAGCCCAATCCACTCCCACATAATATCGCTTCAATCTCTCTTCCTCCTTGGTTGTGTTCTTCCAATTCCAATAGCGGTGAACGGAAAGTTCGCCTTATATCGGTCTTCCTGGAGACAACATTCTATTGAACCTCGTGTTCCGTTCTCTCGCTGGACGGGACAGTCTGTCCTTGATCCTTATGACGGATTAGGCTTCGATGGTCCTCATTCCAGCAAGCTGTTGAAATCGGTGTCACATAAACATGATCTCCAATATGATAATGTGAAACAGACCCAATATAAGGCATCGAAGATCCGCCGGTGATTGTCAAAATCCTCAGCCCTCTAGGCCTGCCCACCCGCGCCCCGCCGCGCGCGCCAGCGCAGTGATTCGATTTATTCCAAACGGCCTGAGAGCCCAAACCGGCTGCTAACGCTAGCCGAACGCTGCCGCTCGCTCTGAGTTTGAGCGAGCGCAGCGAGCCAATCGCGCGCTTCCGACCGCTGCATTGCCCGAGCCATCCGAAGCAACACCGGGATTTTCACTAAACGCACGTGCGCTTGACGGCTCGCGGGTTCGGCGATATAGCTCCGGGCAGAAAAAAAGGTGGTTTAAATTTCCTATACATTATCGACTCGTCGACGGTGGTGAAACAGTTGCCGTCTCTCCTGCACAATGGCTTAAAGGAGTCGATGTGGAACGTTATATGTACCGAGCCCCAGCCTGGAATGGCGAATTCCGGCACGCTGCGACCGGCTGGGAGGAGTATCAGAACCTTGTCAGGACGTTCACCTTCATCGAAGAATCGCGAGCGTTCGATTCGATCACCCTATTTGACTCGACACGCAATATCCGCGTGCTGCTGCCCATTGGCGGTGGCCAGGTGTTCTTCCGCCAGGGGCCGGCTACGACGTGGACGCCGCTGGCGAATACCAGCGTTGATCGCATCGAGCGCACGTTTACTGCGGCGCAGCTTGCAATCCTACAGCAGGATTGCGAGCACGCGCGGCAGAGGCTGAATCGCGCCATCGCCCGGTTGACCGAAGCGGCAATCACGCCGACAACCGCCGTCGCCGACATGCGTCTGAAAGTCCGGAACATCTTTCACATCAACATGGACGCCTCCCCGCCGGACATCCTGACCGAGGCGTTTCACTTCGCAACGCTCGTGGGCAACTTTCAGACACTCCGTTCGAACGGATTCGATCACGATCCCCCGTTCGTGCTCGAACCCGACTTCACTGGCACGAATGTGGCGTGGGTCGTCGGCATCGACGATCCGAACGTGCATATCTCGCCGAATCACTTCTACATGGACCGCGAAAGCCTGATCCTGACGCTCGTGCACGAGCGGGCGCACACGGTCCTGCGACTGAACGGCCATCCCGGTGGCATTCACGTCATCAACAATCCCGCCGACGGCGTGCCCACGATGACACGCGACGACGCGCTAGGAAATGCGTACTGTTACGAGTGGCTGACGGCAGCGCTGCAGCGCACGACCTGACGCGTGGCGGGCGCGAACCCTATTCCTGGTCACGCGACTTGTCCGGCGACTTCGCGATTGTCGAACCGAGACTCGTGCTTGCCGCATTCGCGTCCGGTCTTCGAGCCCCGCTCACATCGTTGACGGGCGCAATGTCGGGGACAAACTATGTGAAAAACCGCATCCACGGGTCGCGAACGCGCTCCAGGACTCTCGCGCGGCGAGGTGGCCGAGAGGCTGAAGGCGACAGTTTCCTGCCACGCCTGTCTGGGTTTCGGTCGTGGTGTCGATAAACCGTAGAGTGATCGGAGTGGAGAAGGTTGCTAGGATTGAACTGTAAGACGCAACGGACAAATCTCACAGTATTGAGTCGTCGGAGAATACAGTTCAATCCTGGTGGCTTCACGCTTAAAAACATCTGTAGCATCGTTGCACTCAACACGAACTTACTTGATCTCCCGATCCGCCCGCACCAGCGATTTCGGTGGCAGCGGCAATGGGTGGGGTTAAGAGACCCATTTGGTATATCGGGCCCGACGATGGAGTAGAGTACTACCAAGGAGCTGAGGCTGCGACTGATCGAGACGCGTCGATGATCAGCCGGTTGTACGGCTGTCCTACTGATCTCAGAAACCGTGATATCGCAGGAAAATACTTCGGTAGCAGGCATGAACGTCACCACTACTTGTCCAGGCAAGGATACAGCGCCGAGTATCTGTTGAAAAAGGCCGATTTGTTTCACTGGCGGATAGCAACGATGTCAACGTGTAGTACAACCTCGTCTTGGTTTTGTACCGCGCCCCAAAATGCACTATACGGTTGATAGCCAAAACTGCTTTGCAGAAAACGACCTGACCCTTTGCCGCGCAGCACTTTCTCTTGTAATTCGGCCTGCAAGGACAACGAAACTATCTGTGTCACGCCCCGAAGCTCCAAATCTCCGTTAACGGTGTATTGCCCTTCTCTTTCCAAGGTTATACGCGTCGAGCGGAAGCGAATTGTAGGATAGCGTCGGATATACAGTTGACCTTCTGACTCCAGAGTTTGCTGAATCTCCCGGCGACTCTCTTCACTGAGTCCGAGAGGCAGATTATATTTCTGACGGGTCTCAGGTTCATCAGCGACGAGCGCGGTGGCGTCAACTTCCACAGCAATCTTTGCGGCAGTTGCTGCGGTGGGATCAAGCTGAATCTGCCCGCTATACTTGGTCGCGCGCACAACGTGATCATGGGCAAGCGCGGCGCCGACGCCGGTTTTGAATAGCTGTACAACCAGTTTACTACGTGCGGGATCGATAATGTACTGAGCTGCATTGATGCTCTGAGGCAAAAAGATCGGCGCAAGCGTTCCGCAAACGATACCCCAGAAAAATCTTCTTGGCGTCACCGTTCCCCTCTTTTTAGAACTCGTTAAAAGAATCGATAGGTGATCATGGAGCGAAAGACGGTTCTGCAGGTGGAGGCTGCTACCGCCAGCACTACAGTTCCATCTGCCGAGATTTGTGCTACTACTGTCGACGCCGGGGCAACGCAAACCGTTAGCATGACCTCTCGCTCCTTCCCGGTAAAATCTGTGTACAAAACGATGCTGTTGCCGGGATTGAGAGAAACTGAAAATGGTCCGCTTTGAGTCGCTTCGGCATGGACGTTATTCCATTGGAGTAGGATGGATATTGATGTGAGTGAGAGTATCAAAATTATCTTTGCAGTCAGTGAATTAATTGTCATGGCTTTCCTCCTCTTGAATTGATTCAGCTCTTGCTTAGCTTGGTCTGCACCCTTTCCTAGATTTCGAATAAAAGGAAACCTTCAGGAAACAAAAAAGCCAGCCCACCCCGGCAATAAATCCCCGAGCCGCTGGCTCTAAACTCTCCTTTTCATATTCCGCTCCGAGGAACGTCTTGAGTTTCTCCGGTTTAGCCTCCCATCACACCGGAAGCCTTCTCAAGGATGGGGCAGGCTTGTTACCGCCCGATAAATATCGCGTGAGGAAATTCTGTCAAGACAGTATTTCAGCTCAGAATTTGAGGAGAAATCAGTTCAATCTCAGGGGGTCAGCTGGCCTCTCTAATGCGGAGTCCACGGGTAGAGACGTGGGGCCAAGATCGTCAGTGCCGCAGCGACGCCAATCGCAATCGCCGACCCCGAAACGAACAATATCGAAGTGTGAGGCTTGAGCGTGCCGAGGCTGACGATCAGGAACAGGATCGGTAGAATCTCTTCACCATCGATGCACACAGGCAAACCGTCAAAGAACGATCGATGAGAAATTAACAGCGAAGATTAGCGAAAGCGATCGATGGACCTGCTCTCCCGCCACCGCGAAGCGGTTTAGTCCAACGACGGGTCAGTGTCGACTGAATGCGTTGCAGCCTTCAGCCGTTCGCAATACAATCGCGTCACGGAAAATACGAATTCCTGGAGGAGGATTTACCGTGGCACATACCATCAAAAAGATCACGCTATGGCGAAAAGAGGTTGATAATAGGGCGGGAATTCTCGCCGGGGCTCTCGCGCCGATTGCTCACGCTGGGGCAAACATCCATGTTGTGATGGCATATCGCTATCCAGGCCGAGAATCCAAGGGCGCTATTGAGCTTTATCCGGTCACAGGGAAGAAGTCCGCTACTGCGGCCAAGGAAGCTGGTTTCAGCGCGTCAAATATCCCGGCTCTGCTGGTCGAGGGCGATAACCGGGCGGGCCTCGGCTATGAAACTGCCCAGGCTATCGCCGGTGCGGGAGTCAGCCTCGATTTTCTTGTGGCCCAGGTTGTTGGGAAGAAGTATTCAGCAGTCTTTGGGTTTGAGTCTGACGCAGACGCCGCAAAGTGCGCTGCGATTATCCGAAAGGCAGGGGCCGCGAAGAAAAGATGAGCCATTTATTGTCACAGGCCCTCTTACAAAGTATCGGCGTTTGGAGCAATTATTGAGTAGGCAAGGGACAGGGAAATTGATAATCCAAATCTCTCAAATGGACAATTCGACGATCTCGGCCCTGACGTTCGGTCCATAGACAAAAATCTTTCCCACCGCGACTGGTAATTTGAAACGGCGCGGGCCGGCGCTGCCGGGATTGACGAACAGCACGCCGTTTGTTTGCGTGATCAACGGTTTGTGAGAATGACCGCTGACGACGACACGCAAACGTCTCGCGGCGGGGTCGAAGTTTAGTTCACGGACATTATGAATTAAGTAGAGGCGATGCGATCCGACCCTGACAGTTCGGAAATCCGGAATCCGCCGCGCCCAATCGCCGGTGTCGATATTGCCTTTGATCGCGGCCACCGGGGCAAGTTTTTTCAATTCAGCAAGAACAGAAGGTTTGCCGATATCGCCGGCATGGACGATGAGATCGACTCCCGCAAGCGCGGCGATCGCTTCGGGCCGCAGCAGACCGTGGGTATCGGAGATCAGACCGATGACCTGGCGTGCAACCGAGGAAGTCAGGCTACAAGTTTTCATGGGATCGCCGTTCTTGATTTCGCCGTTTCGGCGCCATTATACTCGGTGCATATCCAAGGAGGCGCTATGTTTCCTCATCTGAAAGGGTTCAATCTCCGCCAGTGGATCGACGAAAACCGCGGCAATTGGGGACAGCGTCGAGTGATCTGGCAAGATTCCGATTTCATCGCCTTCGTCACCCGCGGGCCGAACCGCCGCAAGGATTATCACATCAATCCCGGCGATGAGATTTTCTACCAGCTCGAAGGCGAACTCAACCTTCACTACCTACAGGACGGCAACCATGAACTGGCGCTGTTGAAGGCGGGCGATCTGTTTCTCCTGCCGGGCCACGTGCCCCACTCGCCCCGCCGCGCCGACGGTTCATGGACCTTCGTCGTGGAACGAAAACGCAGTCCGCAAGAAATCGACCGCTTTATCTGGCCCTGCGAGAAATGCGGCAATAATCTTTATGAGACCGAAGTGCGCTTCGACGACCCCGGCGACGCGGTCGCTCAGGCGACCAACTCGCTAAAGGCCGACCCGGCATTAACGACTTGTAAACGATGCGGGACAGCACTGGAGCTTTAGCGTGGGCGACTGGCTTACGCCCCCCATGCTAAAGCGTTCAAGGTTCAAAGTTGGGAGGAAGAATTCAATCCTAGGTTCTTTGCGGTTAAATGTCTTCTTCGCTTGCGCCTTGGCCACGCGCCGCCTTATCTTGCAGTGCCCGCCACACCTTGGGCGGCGAAAGCGGCAGCTCTTGAATGCGCACGCCGACGGCGCGTGATACGGCGTTGGCCACCGCCGAAGCCACCGGCAACAATCCACCTTCGCCGATGCCTTTCGAGCCGAACGGCCCCGGGCCGTTGCCGTTTTCGATCAGGATGGTTTCTAACCTGGCCGGCAGGTCTTCAAAAGTCGGCACCCGGTAATCGACCAGATTGCCATTTAGCAATTGGCCCTCTTCGTACACCATCTCTTCCATCAGCGTGTGGCCGATGCCGAACATGAGCGCGCCTTCGTCCTGGCCAATGCATTGCTCGGGATTGATAGCCTTGCCGGCATCGCAAGCCGACACATAGTTCAGCAACTGTATGACGCCGGTTTCCGGATCGACTTCGACTTCAACTCCGCCCCAGCCCACTTCCCAAAACGTGGTAGTCGAGCCGAGCACGGCTTTGGTGCTACGCTTGTCCTTATAAAGACCTTTGCCGATGATCTCTCCCGCTTTGCTGCCGAAGAAGTCGACGATCACTTTGCTGTAGGAAATACCCTGGCCGTTTTTGCTAACAACCTGACCGCCCTCGAGTTTGAGATTTGCGACCTTTTCTTTAAGAACTCTGGCGGCGCATTGCAGCAACTGCTTTCTCGCATCCTGGGCGGCGCGCTGCACCGCGGTTCCCATGACCACCATGGAGCTGCTGGCGCTGGTGGAGATATCGTAGGGGGTCACATCGGTATCGAGCTGTGCCACCGTTATCTGGTCCAGGGATAAAGCTAGCTCCTCAGCCACAACCTGGCTTAATGCCGTGCGCGGTCCCTGGCCGACTTCGACGGTTCCCGTTAGCAGCACCACGCTGCCGTCCGACGACATTTTGACCGTCGCGCCGGCGACTTTATAGGTGCCGCCGGCATCTTTGATACAGCAGCTGAGGCCTTTGGCGCGGTTGGGTTTCTCGCTCTTCTCGTGCCATTTGATGGCGTCGGCAACCTTGAGCAGCCCTTCCTTTAAGTCGCAATCCACGGGCGTGTCCCCCGCCGTGTACGCGTCGCCTTTCTTGAGCAGATTCTTCAAGCGAAAGTCCAGCGGGTCGAGACCGAGGCGATCCGCGATCATGTCCATCTGCGATTCATAAGCCCAGGTCACCTGCAAAGCACCGAAGCCGCGAAACGCGCCGGCGGGTACCACATTGGTGTAAACGCCGTAGGCTTCAACTTTGGCATAAGGAATTTTATACGGTCCGAGGGCTCGGTAAGCGGCTTTTTGGGTGACCCGCGGCCCCGCGTCGGCGTAGGCGCCGGTGTCCATATAAACCTGGCAGTCGCGCGCGATCAACTTGCCGTGCTTGGTCACGCCGGTCTTAATCGTCACTCGTGCCGGGTGACGCGTCACCGTCTTGAAACTTTCATTGACGGACAAAGCAAGCTTCACCGGACGGCGCGTCTGCCAGCTCAGCGCCGCCGAGATCGGCTCGGCCTTGACATAAAGTTTCCCGCCGTAGCCGCCGCCGACATAGGGAACGATGACCCGGACGCGGCTCAACGGCAAGCGAAAGATCCCCGACAAATGGTCGCGCAAAGTAAACGGGTCTTGGCACGACGCCCACACCGTGAGCTTTTCACCGTCGTAGTAAGCGATGTTATTGTGCGCTTCCAGGGAGTAGTGTTGAACCTTTTGAAAACGAAACGTGTCTTCAAAAACATAGTCCGCCTTGGCAAAGCCTTTTTCCGCATCCTCCCGGCCAAAGGTCAGATAATAACAGATGTTTGTGCCGTTGAATCGGTCCGGCGCGCCGTAGGTCGAACCACGCAACTCGGCGCGGGCCACACCGCCTTCGTGCACCTGAACCGCTCCCGGAGCGGTGGCTTCCTCGATATTGTTGACCCGTGGCAGCTCACCGTATTCGACTTCGATCAGATCCAGGGCCTCCTCCGCAGTCGCCGCATCATCGGCCAGCACCGCCGCCACCGGATCGCCGACGTAGCGCACCTTATCAACGGCGACGATGGACTGGTCCTTGTAAGTGGCGCCGTACTTATAATTAAAGCCTTTGATATCGTCGCGCGTGAGCGTCGCGATCACGCCCGGCAGCTCGCGCGCCTTGGAAGCGTCGACTTTGACTAGCCGCGCATGGGCGACCGGACTGCGAAGAATTCTGGCGTACGCCATCCCGGGCAACTGGATGTCGCCCGTGTAGACCGCCTTGCCGGTGACTTTTTCGACCCCGTCGACGCGGCGCGCGTCGCTCCCCGCGACCTTATACGTTTTTCTCTCAATCATGATGGGCCGCCGAATAATCAAAGGCATAGAGCAAGGACCAGGAGCTACAAGCCTGAGCCTTGCGCTTTGCGCCTTGCGTCAGTGTGCTTGATTACTTGCGGATTCTGGGACTGTCTTTCTCAGGAAAGTAAAGATCGCAGAACGGGCAATGAAAATTCATCCCCGATCCGAGCATATGCGGATTGACCACGAATATTTTCGTGCATTTTGGACAAGTCACTTCTACTGCTTGACCCATGATTCCTCCTCAGATTTTTATAAATCGATCGCCCGCCGGCCGCGGCCTACGCCCAGTAGGTCGTGCGGTCCATCGGTATATGCTGCAACACCTCGCCGGGCACGTACTCTTCCAGTTTGATGCGCACCATCGCTTCGTCGGGGCACTTGGATACCGGCGAGAACGGGCGGTCCAGCGGCCGCGTCGCATCGACGATCATTCCTGAAGTCTTGATCTCATCGACCAGCGAGGGATCCAGGAAGTTGCCGCGGAACAGCGGCTGTAGGATCGACACCTGGCGGTGCGGCTGCACCCGGGTCGCGAAGGCCCAGAGTATATCGGTGGGGTTGAAAACGTCGATGTCGTCGTCGAAGACGAAAACGTTTTTTGTATGATCGAAGGTCAACGCGGCGGCGGCGGCGCGTCCTGGATCGCCTTCGGACATCTTTTTCATCGAAATGAACACGTTATAGTGCGCGTGGCGTCCCTGCTTGCAGACGGCGGTCACGCCCGGCACCGCTTCGCGGCAACGGCGCAGGTACGCGCCCTCGCGCGGTAGATCCATCCACGGCTTATCACCCTCCGGTGTGATCACCGATTGATACATGGCGCCGTTACGGTAATTGATTGCTTTCACCACATATTCCGCACAAGTCGTGTAGCGCTGCGGACCCAGATAACCTGGAGCTTCGCCAAACGGGCCCTCGACGACGCGCTTGTTGGGAATGAGCACGCCTTCGATAACGATTTCGGCGTCGGCGGGGATCAACAGATCGTCGCCGAAGGTCTCCGACGGAACCAAACGGAGCGGCTCGCCCAGATAGCCGCCGATGACGTCGTACTCGCTGACTTCAAACGGGCCGCTATAGCAAGCGCCCATATGATACGCCGGGTGGTGGCCCAAGACTGTGGCCACAGGCATCGGCTCGTTGCGCGATTCATAGTCACGGTAGATCTTCCACAGATGGCGCGGTGAGGCATAAAGGGCGGTGCTGTTTTTGGATTTTACCTCCATGCGATGATACGAGCAGTTGTAAATTCCAGTCTTCTTGTCCCTGGTGACGGTGGAGAGAACAATGTACGGACCGCCATCCATCTCGTGGTGGCGCATGATCGGGATCTCGTAAAGATCGACTTTGTCCCCGACCATGGTATTTTCTTTCACGGGAGCGTCTTTTTTGCTCACGATGGTCGGCGGCACCCGGTGCTCTTCCATCTCCAAACACTTCTCCGCCATTTGCGGACGGGCCGCGGTTCTGGGCATCCCCAAGGCGATCTGTGTCTTACCCTGGGAGATTTCGCAATTCATCGTCAACTTGATCGGACCGACTCTGCCGTTCAAATTGAGCGGCTTGTCGAAGATAATAATGGGAAACTTTTTTTGCGCGCCGAGATGTTTGATGATCGCGGTGACGTCGTAATTTGCCGGATTGACTTCTTTGGTGATGTGAATCACTTCGCCGGGCAGTTCGCGTTCGCATTGCGCGAGAAAAGTCCTGAGATCCTTCGCCATTTAGGCCTCCTACGTTGGTTATGAAAGATTTTATGCAAAAAAGTTTTATCGGATGCCGTTTTGCTTGTCAATTGAGCGACGCTCGACGTGGCTATGCAAAGGCGCCGTACCGGTCAACGAAGAACTTACGCAGCGTCCAGTTGTCATGCCGAGGAGCGCAGCGACGAGGATACCGGCTTAAGATTTGATCGTTGCGTAACAGGGGCAGCGTGCCGTTGCCTTCATTCGAAAACAATCGTCCGGCTGCCATGCAGAAACACGCGCTCTTCGAGCACCAGCCTGACCGCTCTTGCCAACACGATCTTTTCGACGTCTCTGCCCGCCTGCGCCATCGCCACGGCCGTGTAGGTGTGGTTCACGGGAATGACCGATTGCGCAATGATCGGCCCGGTATCGAGATCGTCGGTGACGATATGGGCGGTGGCGCCGATGATCTTGACGCCCCGGGTGTAGGCTTGATGATACGGTTTGGCGCCGATGAAAGCAGGTAAAAAGGAATGGTGGATGTTGATCACACGGTCGCGGTAGCGCGCCACGAACGCCGGCGTGAGAATACGCATATACTTGGCTAGCACGATGTACTCCGGCGAGTACGAATCGATCACTTCGGCGACCTGTCTTTCATGCTCGGCGCGTTCGATGTCTTTGTGGCTGATCGAATGAAAGGGAATGCCAAATGGCTTCACCAGGGAACCCAGAGTTTCGTGATTGGCAATCACCGCGCGAATCTCCGCCGCCAATTCGCCGGAGTAATGACGAATCAAAAGATCGCCGAGGCAGTGCGCCTCGGTGGTCGCTATGATCACGATCGGCTGTTTTTCGCTGGTCGCCAGCCTTACAACCGCTGTAGCCGGCAGGATTTGTTGGAGATAAGAGACAACGCGGTCCGGCGCTTCGGCGCCGTCGAAAGCCGTGCGCATGAAGAAATGACCGGCCACTGGGTCGACGAATTCCTGATTGCTGAGTACGTTATACCCAGCGTTGAAAAGCACGCCACTGATCTTGTGGACCAAACCCTTCTCGTCGGGACAATCAATGCGTAAGATGTGCGGAGCCACTAGACGATCTTCAACCGGATAAAATCGCACTGAGTATGACACGCCCGGAGGAGGAGATAAACCGCCGCGCAAGGCGCGGCGGTTTGCGAGAGCGGCAGGGAGGTTGGCTTGCGCGCTGCAAATTTACACGCCGCCGGGCTCCAGCTCGCCCTCGGGCGCTGTCCGCAGCGTGTAAGTCCAGTACGGCATGCCGCTCTTCATACCTTCGGCCGCCAGTGCCGCTTCATAGCTCTTGCGGATGTTTGGATCTTCGTCCACGTAAGAGATGGCGCGGCCGCCATCCCGCGTGTCAATGGCGCCGCCGTCAGTCGCATCCCCACCGGCCACGCCGCCGCGCCGAAAACCTGGGCCGTAGGGCCCGTCGAAGACCAATAACCTGAGTCCCTCGGGATGGGTGCCGAAGTGTTGATGAAACCAGTCACCCGCCATCGGCGCGGCGCTGATCATGCCCACCGGCTCGTAGGTTTGTTTTTTTACGTGATCGCCCTGCCCCGCTTCCCAAGGTCGCATGCCGAGGTGGTCGGGCCAGGTATAGCTATAGCCTCTGCCCTTGATGCACACGAGAATCGCGCCTGAAGAGTGCTTGTGCGCCTTGGAATACTGCCCGGTTTTGTACTGGGCTATCTTCATGTAAAAGTTAGCGCCGGCCATATGCGGCTCGATGCGCCGGTAGTCAAAGGCGCGCCGGTTGTCCGGCGGCAGCTCGCAGGCGAGAATGTCCGGTATAACGTTAGTGCGGCGCATGGCAAGCCCGCGCACGGGATCGGCGAAGATATCTTCCACGGGTTTGAAGTAATCGTCAGAAGCATCAAAGCGGGTCAGAAAGTTGTAGGGACAATTCAAGACGAATTCGGCATCGCGAACGAGGTTAATGATATTCGGCGCCGTCGTGGCGGCCAGTAACAGCGCCGGAGACGAGGTGGCGTTGACCACTTGATGCCAGGCATTGAGCGGGATCGCAAACAACGACCCGCGGCTCCATTCGAAGGTGAGTTTTCTTTTGCTTCCGTCCTGCCACACTTCGGTTGTGCCCCGCCCATCGACGACATAATATATTTCTTCGTATAAATGGCGCTCAGCCTGCAATGCTCCCGCGCCCGGCACTTCGACGACATACATGCCCCAGAGATGTTCCGTGCCGAGCAGTTGAATCGCCGTGCCCCGCCCGCCGAGCCGTTTCCATGGTTTTAGCGGCAGATCTTGCACCTTATGCACGCCAATGTCTCGGTGCATTGGAATGCCTTGCGCTTCTATGAACAAATCGTAAGGCGACTTGGGATTTTTCCACTTGCCAAACCCGGCCTTTTTGCCCGGCTTTGGTTCGCGCCATTCGAATAGCTCCGCGCCCGGTTCAACACCCATAGCGATTTTCTCCTTCTTGGCCGGGACCTTCAACGAGTCATTCAAGTCGTTCAAAAAGTTCCAATCGTTCAAATCGTTTTGAAGGTGTTGAACGTTTCGAACCCCATTGCTACCCACTCACTGCGAGGTTTACCCTTCGGTCCAAACTTCTCGCGCGCCTTTACATGGTCGCATGAGTAATCCGGGCAGGGGGAATTCAAAGCTTCCCCTGAATTTACCGAACGGGGTCAATTCAGGGATTGCGTTGATCCAGTTCATAAAGGATCTCCGCAGACGTTGGCCACTGAACCCTGAACTTTGAACCAGTGGACCTAATGCGCGCTCGCGCCGTTACTCTCCAAGCCAAACAGTCGCATGGCGTTTCCGCCGAGAATTTTCTCCTTGTCAGACTCTGCCAAGTTTTTCATTTGCTTGATTACGCTCACGGTTCTCGGCCAGGTGGCCACCGCGTCGCCGTGATCGAAGTCGCTGCCGATGATGACGTTGTGATTGGGCCAACCTTTTACAGTCTCAGCTATGTAGGTCTCCCAGGAAACGCAGGCGATGTAGAACTGATCGAAGTATTGGCTGGGCTTTTTCTTGATGCGCTGCTTCCCTTCAAAGAACTGCTGCACCGCGACTGAAATCCCAGCTTCGTTCGGCGTATGGGCGTCCAGAGTATGCATCAGCCACGGCACCCAGCCGATGCCGCCTTCGAAAAAGCCGAATTTCAAAGTGGGAAAACGATCGAGCACGCCGCCGAAGATCAAGCGCGCGGCGCTGACCATATAGGTCAGCGGAAAGCCGAGCGCCGTGGGAAAATGTTGAAAGCCCTGAAAACGCTCGCTGCCGACCAGCCAGGGATGGCTGTGCTGCAACTCGAATACCCTGGCCGCCGGATGGAGCAGGATGGGAATATTCAAAGCGGCGATTTCTTCGTAGAGCGGAAAGAGCACTTCGTTGTCCAGATCGCCGTCGCCCCAGCCGCCGTTGAATTTCACCGCCTTCATGCCCAGTTCTCTCACCGCGCGGCGCAACTCTTTGACCGACTCTTTGATATCCGGAAGGTAAATCCAGGCGCAACCGATGAAACGGTTATCACCGGCGATATCTTCAGCGGTGGTATCGTTGTAGGCGCGCGCCAGTTGCCGGCCCAACTCTGGATCGCACTCGTAGATCAAAGGACGGTTATCGGGAATGAGCACTTGGACATCGAACCCGTCTTTGTGCATAAACTCGGCGCGTAGCGGAATGCTCCAGCGGCCTTCTTTAAACGAATGAATCTTCTTTCCGTCGCGATAATAAGTCGCGACTTTTCCCGGCACGGCCTCGCCGTAACGCAGCATGTCGCCCTTGTCTTCGACTATTTCGAGATGGCCCTTGCCCGGGTGCTTTACTCCATTGATAAAACGCAGCGGCCAGTAATGGGTGTCGCCGTCGATGTACATGAAAAACTCCTGTGTTCGGTTTCGAGTTCCAGGTTTAGAGTTTCAAGTTTGGGGTCAACGAGAAACCAGAAACAAATAACTAGAAACTCTTACTTAGCGCCGTACTTGGCGTACATCTGATCGATGAAGCCGCTTTCATCCAGTTTTTTCATGAAGCGGTCGTCCACCAGTTCTTCGACCTTGACTTTTTCAACGTTTGGATTGCGCAATTTCATGAGCCGCTGGACGTTTCTCAGGCCAGCCAAATTGGCGTGAGGCTTGCGGTCCAGTCCGTTGATCACATCCTTGTACCCTTCCTCGGCCTCCTGGTCATTGATTCGTAAATAGCGCTTCATAATCGCCATGGCCCTACCTTTGTTGGACGGCCCAAAGATAAATGCCTCACTCTCCAAAAGCGCCTTCAGTAGATTTTCGACCGTCTGCGAATTAGTTTGGATGAAGCTGCCCTTGGCAACGATGCCCACGCTCGAGATCGGAATGTTGGCCTTGCTCAGCTCCGCGAGAATCGGGTAGCCGTTCTCACGCAGGGTGCGGCTCATGACTCCGTCGAGCACCGTGACGTCGATCGTTCCCGCAACCAGCGCCTGAGCCAGCACCGATTGATCACCCGCTGCTATCAGGCTAATCTTATCCCGGATCGGATCGAGCCCAAAATGCTCTAAGGCGAGAATGGCGCCCATCCAAACCGTCCCGCCGATGCTTTGAACGCCGAAGATTTTGCCGCGCAGATCCTCCGGGCTCTTGATGCCTTTTTTCGCCACGACATCATAGGTGACTCGGTTGGTAAAAGCTGCGAGGATTTTAAGATCCGATCCGCTCGCCGCCGCGCCCAGAACGGCGGTTCCGCCCGTGTAACCGATATGGATATCTCCCGAAGTGAGCGCAGCCACGAGCGTCGGCGCCTGCCGGATAAAAATCGTTTCGGCCGGCACGCCATACTTGGCGAAAAAGCCCTGATCCCTGGCCACCCAGAGTGGCAGGACACGGGCGTTCACCGCGGCGTGTGCGATAACGCTCTTGGCGGGGGCGGACGCGGCGTCAACGCCATCGAGCGGAAACGACAATCCCAGGAGTGCCAACCACAGAACCACGTATTTCATCATCGCGAACTCCATTTCGGTTTGAGAGCAGAGTAGCCGGCGATCATCGAACCGCCTGCAGCGCGCTAGAGCCCTAGGCCCAGTAAATTAATCGCGTTCTCGCCGAGAACCTTGCGCTTGTTTTCCTGGGAAATCTTCGTGCTCGCCGAGATCGGCCCGGTCACCTGGCCAGGTTGCGATGAATCCCAGTGGGGCGAATCGGTGGCGAGCACCAACCGGTCGCCGCCTAAATACTCGACGGCCCATTCAAACAGACCGTCTTCAAACGGTTCGCAGCCGACATAGACGCTTTGGTTAAAGATGTCGCTCGGCTTGCGCTTCTGCCACGGGACCAGATGCGGCAGTTTCTCCCAGTGTTCGTCCATGCGCGACAGCCACCAGGGCATCTGCGACGCGCCGGTTTCGAGGCAGATAATTTTTAAATTCGGGTGTTTTTCCATCACGCCGCCGCACAAGTAAACCATCAAGCAAATCATGCTTTCGATGGTCCGGCCGACCATGTGCGAGAAGAAAAAGTTGTCGGCGAAACGGTCCTGTCCCATCGACCCGGTCTTGGTGTCGTGGAAGATGATCGGCGTGTTGGTTCTTTCCAATTCGTCGAAAATCGGATCGAAATAAGGGTCCCACCATTCTTTACCCGGAATCGGCGTCGCCTTGACGTTGAGTGCCTTGCTGCCGAGATCGCGCGAGCGATGGAGTTCCTTGATCGCTTCTTTTGGATCTTGCAGTGGAATCACGCCTGCCCACATCAGCCTGCCCTGCTGTTGCGACGCATACCAATTCATGTAGTTGTTCTGCGCGCGGGCGTAGGCCGCGGCAAGCTCCGGGTCGTCGACGAACCAGAGAATGTCGAGGGCGGGAGAGTTCGGCGACAGCACGGCAACGTCGATGCCGTCCAGGTCCATGTTGCGCACGCGCCCGGCAGGAGTCAGATCCTGAGGCTTCACCCATTCGCGCTTCTCCGCCCTTTGCCGTCCCAACTCAGAGCCGACCATAACGCGATTACCAACGAGAGTTTTGCGTCGCTCGTTGTCCCGCGTTGGCAGCTTTTTCGGCAGAAACTCCTTGTACTCAGCTTCGATCGTCTGATCCCAGCTATCCAAATCGCCCACCAGATGACTGTCGAGATCGATTACCTTCATGCCGTCGATAGCCATGTTTAGGTCCTCCTTTATAATCGCCTGTTAGTTTGTCTTCGCATAACAAAAGAGCTATACCCCGTCAATCACTCCGGACTCTGTCTGACCCTTGGAACGATTTGAATTGACTGAACGGCTTGAACGCATCAAAGTCCCAATTCTTTCTGCGCCTGGCGCACGTAACTTTGATCCGCGTATTTTTCAGGCGTAGGCAGCGGTTCCTTGAGCACGCCGTCGCGGAATTGGACTTCGATATTGGCTTTCAATCCTTCGAGCGTCACCGAGCCGTCAATGGGAAAAACTTTGTTTTTGGTGAAATAATCGATTCCTCTTCGAGCATAGGGTTGCTTCACGCCCAGCTCTTGCATGAACAACTCGGTGGCTTGATCGGGCTGCTCGTGAATCCAACGGAGCGAGCGAATGTGCGCCTTGAGAAATCGCACCACCGTCGCGCGGTTCTTCTCTGCCCACGCGGGATTTACCGTGATGCCGTTGAATTGGTAGGTCGAAATCACTTCCATGGTGTCGCCGAGGCGGGTAAAACCCTGATCGACGGCAATCTCGGAATACGGGAAACCTAAAACCGCGGCCGCAACCGCGCCAGTTTCCAAGGCGGTCAGGCGCGCCACGGTGCCGCCGGATATCACCGTCATGGCAAAGTCCCGCGGATGGTGCAGCCCCTTGCTCTTGAGAAATTCCAGGAGTATCGAGGTAGCGCCGCCGCGCAAACTCGATACTCCCAACCTGGCGCCCTTGAGATCCTCCAGTTTCTTATACGCCTTGCCGCCCACGAGAAAGTAGGGCGCTGCGTTATCGACTCCGGCGATGACCTTAAGATTGGCGCCTTTTTGATTAATCGCAATGACGCCGTCGGAGTTCAACGTGCCGAAATTGATTTCGCCCGTGAGCAGCGCCTGAAGCTGCACATCGCTGCGGCCGATCAAAATTAGCTCGACCTTGAGATTTTCCGCGCTATAAAAATTTCTTTTCTGCCCGACATAAAACGGCAGATAAAATAGAGTCTTCGAAGTCATGCCGACTTTGAGAGACTGGGCGGAGGCGCAATGACTGAATAGGACAATACTGATAAGAACCAAAGAGACAGCCCGAAGCAAACCTATCATCATGGCATCACCCTCCAATCCTGGTTTAGTCACAGGCGACGGCAATTGGCGCGGGTCCGCCGATTTCAGGGCGATGGGCTTGTCAGCGTGGCGGTTCAAAGTTCAAGGCTCAATGTTCAACGTAGTCCGGACTTCTATTAAACCGCGTAACTCCGATGAGCAATACGGGCTAGAATCCCGCAGGAACCCCGCCTCTACCGCCTGCTTGAACCGGTGGCCCGCAAACAGGCCTCATACTTGCCTCGATACGAGGCGCGCAATTTTACGGCATCGGCATCGGCCCCCAAACAGGCCGCTGGCGCAAACGGCTGGGCGGCGCCGTCGGTGCCGTCGGCGAACTTTTCCAGCTGCGCGAGTCCCCGTTCAAACAACGGCCGAGCGTCGGCGTACCGGCCAGTATCGTAATAAGTATCAGCCAGCGGCAGATTTGTGAAATAGCTATCCTGGCTGAGCGGTAACGCGAGCTTTTGCACAAACTCGGCTTCCTTGAGTCGTCCCTCCTGCTGCAGTTGGTAGCCGAATTGCGCCAACAGACAAGCAACCTCTGCCATCGCCTGGTTAAGATCGGTGTTCTTGGCGATACCGGGGAATCGTTGCTTGACATGACCGCAATCTTCGGTAAGGGAAATGAATCGCATAACGTCTTCCTTGGTACACAGGCGGGCGATGATCTCGCGCAAGAATCCATGGGGCAAATCG
This sequence comes from Binatia bacterium, assembly GCA_036555515.1. Taxonomy (GTDB): domain Bacteria; phylum Desulfobacterota; class Binatia; order UBA9968; family UBA9968; genus DATACQ01. Next base: position 11,938 of record DATBLC010000075.1, on the reverse strand, counting down.
CTCCATCCGCTGCGCGTCGCCATAAGCCTGAATAGACACTCCGCCTCCGGAAGACCGGTTCTGGCAAAAGCGCCGTAGCGCCTCAGCATCGCCGCCACTCTGGCTTTGGGCGTAGTGGCCCGCCGCGAAAGCAATCGGTAAATCGTAATCCCCGCGAACAGAACAATAAACCAAAATGCAAGGGACTCCATCTGCGTGCTCTTACCGCCTGCAAATCCGGATTATTGGCAAGAGTGGCACCTGTCTAGTGAGCTGCTTCTGTCGCGGGCTAAGCGCCAGACGGTTCATGTTCAACGTAGGCCAAGTCTTGATTGCACTGCTGAACGATTGTCCCAAGTTTGAACCTTGAACGTTGAACTTTGAACGGATCCTAAAGGCGCCATTGGGCATATCAGATTCCCATGCGGCGCCTTTATCGCTTGCTCGCAGCGCTCCCGCTATAAATTCAACAGCCGCGCCGCGTTTTCGCCGAGGATTTTATCCTTTTGTTTGGCGCTCAGATCCGTGCGCGCGCGAATTCCCGAAACAGTGTGCGGAAACTCGGAATCGAAGTGCGGATAGTCGGTGGCCATCAAGATATGATCCTCGCCGACTTCTTTAAGCGATTGGGTCATGTCGCCTTCATCCGCTTCACAGGTAAAATAGCAATTGCGCTTGACGTACTCCGATGGCGGCTTCTTGAGCTCGCCGGAAACTTGCGGGAAATCCTTGGCCCATTCCCAATCGTCGTCCATCCGATGCATCCAGTAGAGCGGCCATTCGGCGCTGCACTCGAAAAAAGCCACCTTGAGCTTGGGGAATTTTTCGAACACGCCGCCGAGCACCAGCGCGACCAAAGCCGGCGTACAGTTCATCACTCGTCCCAGAACATGGGTCTTGAAGAAATTATCGAAGCGATCGGTGAGTTCGCCGTTGCTATTGGGATGGCAGAAGAGGGGCACGCCCAACTCTTCGGCGGCCTGGTAATAGGGATAGAAAGTCGGATGATCGACATTGCGCCGGCCGACGTAGGGCACCAGATGGGTAGCTTTGAAACCCAATTCTTTTACGCACCGGCGCAGTTCATTGGCCATCTCTTCCGGGCAGCCGGCGGGCGCCATGGCGACGGGAAGATAATAATTCTCATGACCCTTGATGAGTTTCTTGACCCAATTGTTGTACGATTGCGCGCAGGCCAAGCCTAAGCCGCCGACATTTTCCGTGGCGACGTTAATACCGGTGGGGAAAAGCACCTGCTTTTCGATCCCTTCTTTCTTCAGGTCGTTAAAACGAAACTCCATGTCATAGCCGGCGATCTGGCGCGCCGCGATCTCGCCGTTGCGCCAGTTGACCTTGGGATCGTAAATATACGGATGGCGATGCGCTGCGCGTCCCTGGGGATCACCGGGGTCCAGCGAATGGACCCACTTGGTGTTGTGGTTTCTGCCTTCGCCGGCTTTTTGTGGCGTAAACCGCGCGTAGGGTTCGGGGAGATTGTAGACTTCGTCCATGAAGTAACCTTCGCGCAAATGAGAATCCAGATCGATAATCATAAATCCTCCTCCTGTTTGGCTTTGATTTACTTGCCGCGCGGCATGGACATGAACGAGCGGTCAATCATGTCCTCCAGGGTAAGTTTTTTCTTGATCCGGCCGCTTTCGAACTCCTGTTCGATTACCACCGGGATCACTTTTTCGGCGATCTGCCCATTGAGCGGAAACGAATCCCGGTATTCGTCATATCCAGCCGGCGCATAGGCCGGGTCCATTTTGACGTATTTTCTCATGATCCTTACCGCGTCGTCCTTATTCTCACGGGTGTATTTTACTCCTCTCTGAAAGGCACGCAGAAACTTGGTGGCTTGTTCTCGCTCTTTTTTGAGCCAAGACTCTTTCGCCGCAAAGGTCTCATAGGGCCACTCGGGGAACACTTCTTTCAGATCGAGGAGTTTGTTGTAGCCCTGGGATTTGGCGATTTCCGTCACCGGAAACCAGACGATGGACGCATCCACGCCTTTGGCCGTCAACGCGGCGAAACGCGCCGGCGTGCTGCCGATTTGCAGTATCGTCACCTCTTTTTCGTCAACGCCGAAATGGCGCAACGTCGCCCGCGTCAAAAAATCGGTAAGCGAGCCGAAACGGCTGATGGCGAAACGCTTGCCCTTGGCCTGCTTCATCGACTTGAAATCAGGCTGGGAATAAAGTTGAAACGGCATGATGTTGGACACGCCCCAAAAATTTTTGATGTCGATGCCGGCGGCGCGACCGCCGACGGTCTCGACGAAAGCGCTGCCCATGATTTGCACATCGCCGCCGATGAGCGCTTGCAGATTAGTCGCCCCCGCGTTGAACAGGACCAGCAGCACGTCAAGCCCCTCGTCTTTGAAGAATCCCCTGGCCTCGGTGACGTAGACGGGCAAAAAGGCAACGTTCACCGAAGAAAGGCCGACGATGAGTTTGGCCGGGCTTTTCGCTGGAGCCATGCTGACTACGAAGAGCGCAACTGTAAGCGAAACCAAGAAACGTTTCATAATTGTCTCCTTTGATCTGCGCATAAATTTTCTGGCTCAGCGTGGCAGGAATTAGCGCATTGAATCGAGAATTTCATCCTGAAACAAGCCTGGCTTCGCTCGGGGTAAATCGACGCCGGTTCGACAGCTCACGGCCCTGAGAAAATTCGACGGTCAATGAATCAGTTGTGCCAAATTACGATTCGATGCGGCGCATAAAAGATCCAATCGCAGGCGCAGCCACGCCTCAAATCACCGACTGTTCGGGCAGGATCGTCTTCAACACCCGCAGATAATTGCCGCCGAGGATGAGGGCGATTTCCTGTTCTTTGTAGCCATGCTTTTGCAGGCCATCGATCATGTTGGGCAGATCTTCGATTTCCGCGAAGCCCTTGATGAGCGGATCCTTGTGCAGCGGGTGATGCCGGTCCTTCAGCGTTCGCGGCCCGTCGTACTTGACGAAATCCATGCCCAGCGCCACATGTTCGATGCCCACCAGATTGATCATGTAGTCCATGTGTTTGAGCAAATCTTCTATACCGACTTCCCCTTTGCCGACGCGCTCCGGCAGAGCCAGGATGCCGACCAGGCCGCCCTGATTGGCGATCGCCTTGATCTGGTCGTCGGCAAGATTGCGCGGGTTGTCGAGCATGCCGCAGGCATTGGCGTGGCTGACCAGCAACGGCGCCGTCGCCGCATCCAGCGCCTGGAAAAAACCCTCTCGGTTCATGTGTGACAGGTCAACGACCATACCTAGACGATTCGCCTCCTTGATCACTTCGACGCCAAAATTCGTGAGCCCGCCGCCGGTGCGGTTTTCCCACACGCCGTCACCCAGTTCGTTGCGAAAATTCCACACCGGTTGCAGCGAACGCAGGCCGAGCCGATAGAAATTCCGCAAATTTTGAATGCTACCGCGCAGCGGCATGCAACCTTCGAAATGGAGCAGAAATTTGACCGTGCCCGGCTCGACTCTATCCGGCAGGTCGCCGCGGGTCTTGATCATCTGAATCATACCCTCGGAGCGCGGCGCTTCTTCGAGAAACTGGTCGATTTGCTCCAGGGCAGTCTCCAGATAGCGGCCGGTATTCTGGGAATGGGAATAGGAATCGCCGCAAATGGCGTAAACACAAACGTTGACGCCGTCCCGGATCAACCTGGGCGCGATGGCATCGCGAATAGGAGTTTGCTCGCCCACGGCGGTACGATAAATCTGTTCATACACGTCGCGGTGTCCTTCCACCACCATGTATTTCTGAAGAATCTCCTTCGCGTCCATCGATCAATGGTCCTTTCTTGCGGAAGCTTCGACCTTCAGCTACTAATATGGACAAAATCACCTTTAAGCAAGCCGTCCTTGTCATACCATTCCTACAATCGTCGCCTGGCGTTTTGCCTGATGCTGCTGGCGCTCACGACGGCAGGCTGCAAGCGCGCCGGCCAAGCGCCCGCCCGCGTCGTTGACAATTATTTTCGCGTCAATTTGGGCACCGAGCCGCCGACCTTGGACTGGTCCTTGGCCACCGACCATGTTTCGTTTAACGTGATCGCCAATCTGATGGTCGGCCTAAGCGAATTCGATAAAACCCTCAAGCCCGCGCCGGTCATCGCCAAGACCTGGGAATTCCAAGACGGCGGCCGGAAAATTATTTTCAATTTGCGCGACGACGTCTCATGGAGCGACGGCAAGAAGGTTCGCGCGCAGGATTTTGAATACTCCTGGAAGCGGTTGTTAGATCCCAAGACCGCGTCCGAGTACGCCTATATCCTCTTCGATATCGTCAACGCCCAGGATTATCACGAGGGCAAAATCGCCGAGCCGTCGGCGGTGGGCGTGCGCGCCGTGGAAGATTTCAAGCTGGAAGTTAGGCTGCGTCATCCGGCATCGTACTTCCTGGCGATCACCACCTTCGAAGTCACCTTTCCACAGCGCCAGGATATCGTCGAGAAATTCGCGGCGCGCTGGACCGAGCCGGGCAATATCGTCACCAACGGCCCTTATCGGCTTTCGTCGTGGAAGCATGAAAACGAAATCGAGCTCACTGCCAATCCGGGCTTTTTCCGCGGCACGCCGGCCATTGACAAAATTCGCATGTTCATGGTCAACGAAAAAACCACGGCTCTGGCGATGTATGAGCAGGGCCAGCTCGATTTTGTCGACAATCACAGCATCCCGATCTTCGAGAAAAAACGCTTGTCCAACCAGCGCGGTTTCAAACGGGTGCCGCAGCTCAGGGGCTATTACTACGGATTCAGAACCGACCGGCCGCCGTTTGACGATCCGCGCGTGCGCCAGGCGTTCATGATGGCGCTGGATCGGAGCGTCTTCCCCAATATCTTACACGGCGGCGAAATACCGGCTTCGTCGTGGATTCCCCCCGGCATGCTGGCGCACAACGCCAAGATCGGTTTGCTCTTCAACGCCGTCGAAGCGCGCCGCCTCCTGCGCGAAGCGGGCTACCCCGACGGCAAAGGATTTCCGCCAGTGGTTCTAGCCTACAATACCGAGGAGGACCATAAGCTCGTCGCCGAAGCGGCGCAGAGCATGTGGCAACGCAATCTCGGCGTGCTGGTGAAATTGGAAAACCAGGAGTGGAAGGTCTATCTCAAACAGTTGCAAAACGACCCGCCGGCGATTTTTCGACTCGGTTGGGGCGCTGATTACCCCGATCCGGACAATTTCATGAAACTCTTCACCGCCAACAGTGGCAACAATCACACCCGTTGGAAGAATAAGAAATACGACCAGCTGCTCGAGCAAGCGGCGCGCGAGCTCGACGGCAAGAGGCGCGTCAAGCTTTACGACCAGGCGCAAAAAATCCTGTGCGAAACCGATCTACCGATCATGCCGCTTTTCTGGGTCGCCGAGAGCACGCTCCTGAACCCACACTTCACCGGCTTGGAGTTCAACTCAATGGCGCGCATGGACCTAAGACATGTGCGGCCGACGAAGGAATAAAAACATAGGAATGGTTCCAAACGTTCCAGCCGTTCCAAGTGTTCCAGCCGCCGGGCGATCCGGGAAACGACTGGAACGTCTGCAACGGTTGGAACAACTGGAACCGGAGCGCAGCAACCCATACGTGGTTTGCCATGCGCCGCGAAATCATGTTAGGTGCCATTGATTACCGCTCGTCATTGGCGGGCGCAATTTAAACATCAGGGGGAATAAGGTTGTGGCTATGGAACTCAGCGAAGACGATGTGCTGCATATTTTGAAACTCATCGACGAATCGCATTTCGATTACTTTCAACTCGAAGTCGGCGATCTAAAAATCACCGTCAGCAAAGGGGAGCCGATTCCCCAAGCCGCCGCGCCCCAGGTCAGCGCAGCGTCGGCCGCTGCTCCCGTTGCCGCGCCGGCGCCGAAACCGGCCGCGCCAGCCGCGGTGCCGCAGGCCGCCAGGCCGGCGGTAATTCCCGAAGGTATGCTGCCGATCACCGCGCCGCTGCTGGGCACCTTTTATGTCGCGCCCGAACCTGGCGCTCCGCCCTTCGTCAAGGTTGGCCAGTCGATCACCGAAGATACCACCGTGGGACTCATCGAAGTAATGAAGGTCTTTAACAGCGTGCGCGCCGGGGTGAAAGGCACGATCGTTGAAGTCGTCGCTCAGAATGGGCAATTCGTCGAGTTCGGCCAGGCCCTCTTTATCGTAAAACCGTAAGCCGTCGCCCGATCAGGGGGACACGCAGTTTTTTTGCTCCCCCGAATCCCCATGCAACAACCCGGCGCAAAAAGCAGCAGCTCCCCCTCCTTTCTGGAGTCTTCATGAGCGTTACGAAGGTTCTGGTCGCCAACCGGGGCGAGATCGCCGTTCGCGTCATCAAGGCCTGCCAAAACTTGGGCATCGAGACCGTCGCCGCAGTTTCCGACGCCGACCGCGAAAGCATGGCAGCGCGGATAGCCGACCGGGCCGTCTGCATCGGCCCCGCCCATTCGACCGACAGCTATTTAAGAGTCGAAAACCTGATCGCCGCCGCGCACGGAACTGGCTGCGATGCGCTTCACCCCGGCTACGGTTTTTTGTCGGAACGCGCCGCCCTGGCACACGCTTGCGCCGATAATAGAATTATCTTCGTCGGTCCGAGCGCAGAAAATATCACCCATATGGGCGACAAGCTAGAGGCGCGCAAAATCGCCCGCGCGGCGGGCGTGCCGCTGGTGCCCGGCTCGGACGAAGCGCGCAATCCGCACGAAGCGGCGCGAATGGCCGAGGAGATCGGCTATCCGCTATTGCTCAAAGCCTCGGCGGGCGGTGGCGGGCGCGGCATCAAACTGGTCTGGAACCACGCTGAGATTGAAAATACTTTCCGCGTGGCGGCCGCCGAAGCCCGCGCCGCCTTTGGCAACGACACGCTCTATATGGAGCGCTACATCGGCAATGCGCGGCATGTCGAAGTGCAGATCCTCGGCGACCAGCACGGCAATGTGCTTCATTTCGGCGAGCGCGATTGCTCGTTGCAGCGCCGCCACCAAAAGATCATCGAGGAAGCCCCAGCCTACGCCGTGCCGGCAGAGGTCCGGGCCAAGATCTGTAACGCCGCGGCGACTCTGGCGCGCAGCATCGCTTACCAGAGCGCGGGCACCATCGAGTTCATCTACGACAACGACACAACGGACTACTACTTTCTGGAAATGAATACGCGCATCCAGGTCGAACATCCGGTGACCGAAATGATCACCGGGATCGATCTCGTCGGCCAGCAACTTTTGATCGCCCGCGGCGAGCCGCTGCGGTTTAAACAATCGGACATCAAGTTCCACGGCCACGCCATCGAATGCCGCATCAACGCGGAATCACCGCAGCATGGCTTTCGCCCATGTCCGGGCCGCATCGCCGAATGGCAAGCGCCGTCGGGCAGCGGCATTCGCGTGGATAGCCATTGTTATCCCGGTTACTTCGTGCCGCCCTATTATGATTCCTTGCTGGCGAAACTCATCGTCCGCGGCGCGAGCCGTGACGCCGCGGTGCAGCAAACCAGCCAGGCCTTGGCGAACTTTCACGTCAATGGCATCGATACTCTGATACCGTTCTTACAAACCGTCATTGCCGATGCGGAATACCGCGCGGGCGAGGTGAACACGCGCTGGCTGGAAAAAAAGCTCGAAGAATATTCAGCTGGACAGGGCGGATAAAGAAGGAATGGGAAGTAAACTGCAAAGAGCCTGGGTGTACAAAGGACACAGAGTAAAATTTAGCAATTCGATTTCGAATGTTTCCAACTTCGTGCCCTACTTCGAAAATTTGGTTGGGGGTGGAGGGGACATGGATGTGTCCGGACGCATCCTGCGAGCCTGGATGCCGGTAATCCATGCCGGCATGACGGAAGCTGCCGATGGCCAAAACCCCCTTGAACATTGGCGTCGGTGTGGAGGGATATACCTCCATTTTCATCTTCTGTGGGCGAGCGTAAGATCATGACACACTTCGTGGTGAGACTTTTTGCGTCCCTTGTGGTTGATTTGAATGACTTATGAGCCAGGTGAAATTCGTCGATACGACTCTACGCGACGGCCAGGCGAGCCTCTGGGCCGAGAACATGCGCACCGGCATGATGCTTGCGGTGGCCGATCGCCTCGACAACGCGGGCTTTCAGGCCATCGAGATTATCGCCTCCAGCCATATCAAGAAATGCGTGCGCGAGCTGCGCGAAGATCCGTTCGAGCGCATGCGCCAGGTGGCCAAGAAAATCACCAAGACGCCGCTTCGGGCCATCGGCGCCGAGCGCATCAGTGCCTTTGAATTGACGCCGGACTCCGTCGTCGATCTCTGGTTCGAGCGCATGATCGCCAACGGCATGCGCCAGTTGCGCATCTCCGATCCGGCCAACGATCCCACGGGCTGGAAAAAGTCCGTGGCGCGAGCCAAGAAGGTCGGCCTTACCACGATCCTCAATCAGATTTTTTCAGTATCGCCCAAACACACCGACGACTACTACGCTCGTAAAGCGCGCGAAGCCGCCGCCCTCAAACCCGACTTTATATGCCTCAAAGATCCGGGGGGGTTGCTCACTCCGGAGCGCACCGGCGCTTTGATCGATGTCATCCGGAGGGAAGCTCCGGGCGTGCCCATCGAGCTCCACGTTCATTGCACTACCGGCCTCGGGCCGCTTTGCGCCGTCGAAGCGATTAAGCTGGGCGTGGAATTGATCGACGTCTCCGTGCCGCCCCTAGCCAACGCCTCGTCGAATCCGTCGGTGTTCAATGTCGCGCAAAATTCGCGCGCCCTAGGCTACGCGCCGGCCATCGACGAACACAGTCTCAAGTCCGTCGCGCGCGATCTGACTCATTTCGCCAAACGCGCGAACATGCCCATCGGCGAGCCGGTGGAATACGACTACAGCCAATATGTTCATCAGGTGCCGGGCGGGATGATATCTAATCTGCGCTTCCAGCTGAAAAACCTCGGCTTGCTCGATCGCCTGCCGGAGGTCCTCGACGAAGCGATTCGCGTGCGCAAGGATTTAGGTTACCCGATCATGGTGACGCCTTTCTCGCAATTCGTCGGCAGCCAGGCGGCCATCAACGTTATCAAGGGCGAGCGCTACGCCGAGGTTACCGATCAGGTAATCCAATATGCAGTCGGCCTGTGGGGCGAAGAAGCCGCGTCCGAAGTGGACGGCAACGTCAAAGACAGGATCCTCGCTCGCCCGCGGGCCACGGAGTTTGCCGGCTGGCAGCCGCCACAACCATCACTCAAAGCGGTGCGCACCAAGCTCGGTGGGCCGGGTCTTGGCGACGATGAACTGCTGATGCGCTATGTGGCCGGCAATGAAGATGTCGAGGCGATGCGTGCGGCCGGCGCGCCAAAGGCGTACACCGACGCCGGAAATCCCCTGCTCACTTTGGTGCACGAGCTGAGCGAACGGCAGGATTGCCGCCAAATTTTTATTCAAAAGAACGATTTCACTCTCACGCTTGAAAAACGCCAATGACTTTTTTCCTGCTGAGGCGTTGCGTTCACGGCATCGTCGTACTCTGGGCCGTCGCCACGTTCACGTTTGTCTTGCTGCGGCTCGCGCCGGGCGGACCTTTCGACCGCGATCGGCGACTTCCCCGCGAAGTGCTGGCCAATATCGAAGCCAAATATCATCTCGACGAGCCTCTGCCGAGCCAGTATTTTCGCTATCTAACGGGCATGGTTCGAGGCGACCTGGGGCCATCGTACAAATATCCTGACCGCGGCGTCAACGACATCATAGCGGAGACCTTGCCGATGTCCGCGCTGCTCGGCGCTCTGGCGCTCCTCTTCGCGGTGCTGATCGCATTTCCCGCTGGAATCGCTGCCGCTTACTATCGCAACAGCGCCGTGGACCGCTGTGCGATGTTTTTTTCCACGCTGGGAATATCGGTTCCGCACTTTATCCTAGGCGCGCTGTTGATCTGGGCCGTCGCCTTGCGGCTAGGTTGGCTGCAAGCAGGACGTTGGGACGATTGGAGCAGCGTGATCTTGCCGTCGATCACTTTGGGCGCCGCGCCGGCGGCGTATCTTGCCGCGCTACTACGCTCGTCGCTCATCGATACCCTGGGCGAGGATTTCATCAGCGCGGCCAGAGCGAAAGGGTTGAAAGAAACCGTGGTGGTCTTCAAGCATGCCCTCGCCCACTCTCTTATTCCAGTGCTCACCGTAATGGGACCGCTCACGGCGGCGCTTCTAACCGGCTCTTTCGTCGTCGAATACGTTTTCGCCATCCCCGGCATGGGGCGGTATTTCATCACGGCGGTGACGGACCGGGATTATCCGCTGGTCATGGGCGTCACTCTCGTCTACACGGCGCTGTTATTCCTGAGCAACGTAGTGGTGGATATGCTTTATGGCCTGATCGATCCGCGGGTGAGAACCGAATAAAGCGCGCACGGCGTGCTTCGGTTCAATGTTTCAAAGTTCGAGGCTCAATGTTCAGTGTTCACGTCCCCACATCACCTTGGACTCTAAACAGTTAATTTCGAACTCAGCGCCGCAAGCAAGTCACGTTGAACTTTGAACCTTGAACGAAACCGGACAAATCTACCAATGGCTACCGGAATCGCTCGAAGAAAGTTCACGCAGCGGAGCCTGTGGCTCACCGTCAGCCTGGCGTTTGTTCTCATCGTCGCGCTGAGCGCGGCGCTGGCGCCCTGGCTCTCTCCTTACGCGGCGAGTGGGCTGCAGGAAAGCCGGCTGCTCGAGGCGCCGAGCTGGTCGCACTGGATGGGCACCGACGGCTTAGGGCGGGATTTGTTCACGAGGATTCTCTACGGCGCGCGCGTTTCGATTTCCGTCGGACTCGGCACCGGCCTGCTCGCCCTCGTCATCGGCACGACCTATGGATTGATGTCGGGTTTCAAAGGCGGCAACCTCGACCGCTTTATGATGCGCGTCGTGGATATTTTCTATGGACTGCCCGATATGCTGATCTTCATTCTGTTGTCACTTTTGTTCGGACGCAATATCGGCGGATTGTTAGTAGCCCTCGGGCTTGTTTCCTGGGTACGCTTCGCGCGCATCACGCGCGGCCAGGTCTTGCAAGCGAAGGAATTTCTTTTCATCGAAGGCGCCAGGGCCGTTGGCGCATCGAAAGGAAGGATCCTGCTGCGCCATATCTTGCCCAACATCATGGGCCCGATCATCGTGACTCTGACCTACAGTATTCCCGCAGCCATACTCGCCGAATCAACCGTCAGCTTTATCGGCCTCGGCATCAACGATCCTTATAGCGACTGGGGCACCAGCTGGGGGACGCTGGCGCAAGATGGCTGGCGCGCCATGCGTACTTATCCTCATGTGATCTTTTTTCCCGCCGCGGCGATATTTCTAACCATACTCGCCTTCAATACTCTGGGCAACGAGCTTCGCGACCGCCTGGATCCGAAAACCCAGTAACCGCCAGCTCATTTTTCGAACCGGGATTCCGCAGTTAGTTAGACTGAGGCGACGGTAAGCGAGGTGGAACCCTGGAGTAACGAAGGCGTCCAACTGTAAATTTCAAAGCGCTTTCGCACCTCGTTGTTACGAGCTTTAATGTTCCGTGGAAGCACCGTTGCTCGATGTCTGCTCGGAGGCAGACGGCATCTCCGCCACAGGCGGATCAGCCTTCGGCTGAGACTTTGCTACGGAAGGGTTGCGTCTCGCGCTTCCCGTCGAGCGCAGCTGCGGAATCCGAGTTGAACCTTCGGACATCGATTGGCGTCTTAGCAACGTATGTAAATGATTTGTACGGTCGATCATTTCACGCGGTTTTAAACGGCCACGCTCTTATTAAGGAGTCCCCAATTGAGTAACCAAACAGCGACCGAGGGGTGAGACCTGGAGAGCGCGGGCACAGGAGCGCAAAGGTTGTTTTCAGGCCCTGCTGGCGGGCATTTCCACCTGTGGAGAGGACGGGGTGGTGGCCGGCAAGGCAGAGAACCATTGACCGCGATCGGAAGGGCTCGCCTCTCGGTCGCACACTAGCGACATAGTCTCTAAA
>DATBLC010000074.1:0-34741 GCA_036555515.1 Binatia bacterium | reverse complement strand
GTCGATATCCTGCCCGGCCTGGTAGCCCATAACGATGTTAAATTTTGTCCGAAGCACTTCCTGCATAAGGTGGGGTACATAGTACGCCGTTGAGGTCGTTCCGGTTGCGCCGCACTTGGGAGGTTCAGAAGCTTTACGGATGTCTTCAATGGTCTTGTAAGGCGAGTCAGCGCGCATGTAGAGGAGATGGTTGGAAGTCACGGGACTCCCGATCCAGGAAAACTTTGACCAGTCAAACTTGATCTCCTTGCGGCCTATAAGTTGGTCGAAGTAGAGCGCCGGATAAATCGCGCCAATGGTTAATCCGTCGGGCTTGGCGACATTGTAGACGTAGTTCGCCGCAATCAGGGAAGCCGCTCCGGGCATGTTCTGAACAATGATGTTAGGGTTACCCGGGATATACTTGGGCATGTGGTACGCGAGAAAACGGGCGTATAAGTCATACACGTCTCCTGCTTTCGTGCCCACCACGATGCTTATGGTTTTGCCTTTGTAGAAAGGCGCCTGGGCTTGGACACGAGAGGTCCACGCCAGGATGAGCAAAAGAATCAAGACAGTTCTCTTCATAAAAACCTCCCTGCGGCGGAATTGACTTGGTTAGGAGAAGAAACATCGATCTTTTTATTCGCGAATTCTCCTTCTCAATCCAAATCTGTGGTGAGCGATAGACGCTTCATCGCGAGTCTCCGAAGAAACGGTCATGCTTGCATCAACTGCCGACGTAAAATACCGACGGCTCCAATCCTTTTTCCGCCAGCAGGGGACGCGCCTTCTTTTCCGCAATGACGCGTGAGACCTTGCTCTGCGGATCGTCCAGATCGCCGAAGATGCGGCACTCCGTTGGGCAGGTCTGGACACAGGCGGGGTCTAGTCCTTGGTCGACCCGGTCGACACAGAAGTTGCACTTCATCACGACTCCATCGGGACAATCTTGTTTGATTTGCTCGAAAAGAGTCTTTTCTTCCGCATAGTATGTTGTCTGTTTACGATGGAATGTGCGCGCGCCGTAGGGACAGGCCTCCATGCAGGAACGGCAACCGATGCACTGGTTGTAATCGACCATGACGATGCCGTCTTCGCGCTTGTAGGTTGCGCCGGTGGGGCACACCTCCATACAGGCAGGATTCTTGCAATGGTTGCAGAGCACCGGTAAAAACACGCGCCGCGCCGCGGGATATTTCCCCACTTCCTTTTCCAACACCTTGCTGAAAAAAACCCCGGGGGGAGTGGCATGCTCCGCTTTACAGGCCATGGTGCAGGCGTTGCAGCCGATGCAGATATCCAGATCAATGCACATGCCGTAGCGTGCCATGGGAAACCTCCTTACAGCAGCGGATCATAGTGTCCGGCGCGAATGACCAGAAAACGGAACAGGTAGTCGCCGAATAGTCGAAGCAGCGCTAAGACTGCCGTCACCGCGAACATCGCTTGGAATCCGGACGTCCAAAGCAAAGGCCACGCGAAGAGCAGCGGAATGACCAGCCCGAGACCGATCACGCCACCTATAAATAAAATGCGCCATTTCCCCTTGGTCAGAAGCTCGATCGACTTGCGCGCGGCCACCGCCGAACCGGACATGACCGAAAGATGACTCAACACCATGAGCAGACAAACCAAGACTAAACCGAACTGAAATTTTTCTAACAACGCGATGTCAATGTCAGATCCCGGCAGTACAGGCGAGGCGAGAATCAAAAAATCGATTCCGGCCAAGAGTGAGTAGGCGAAAAAAATCACTGGAAAGAATGCCGAGTTCCAAAACGGTATCGCGGGCGAGGGAGAAAGCACAAAGCCGGTATAAACCATGACAGTGATAGCGGCGATGGCGGCTGCGCCCGTTATCATGACCCGCGAGGCACCTTCTGCCAGCGGTGTTTGCGCAGAAATGATCTCCAGCGCACCCAGGATCACCAGCGCCGTGATAAACAAACAACCGCGGCTGATCCAAGAAGTCTGCGGCCTAAAGAAAGCGCGCCAAAAGCGCTCCGGCCTGCCGAGATCAATCAGTAAAAACAGCGCGCCCAACACCAGCACCAACAGACCGAGCCCTTCGCCCCAAGTGTGACGCATATAGAGAGAGACCAAGAAAAGACCAGCGCCGGCGCCACCCAAAAACAGGTAGGTGATCACCGCCCAGCCCCATTCACGCTGGGGCTTGACGTCAATCAAAAACTCGTCGAGACGTACCGACATAACGCCCTCCTCTCTTTCCTAGGGCCGGCGAACAAGGTCCCGTTCGCCCTTCGGCCGAGATCAGGACGAACGGAGCACGCGTTGCGAGGTTGCGTATTTTCCGTTCATGGTGAACCCGTCGAAGCATTGAAACTCCCTTTTAAGCAGCGTTACGCTGCGGGCGAAACTTTGACGCGGATGCAGGAGTCGACCCCGGAAGAGATGGGATCGATGCGCTCCATCGATAATGGCAACAGGGTGTTGAAGTGAACGCCCTTTCCTTTTGCCACGGGTTTTCCCTCCGCCCAGCTGCCGAAGACTCCGGCGATGCCGATGACCTCGGGATGGATGCACTCGGTGACCTTGGCCACGCCTTTCACCTTGCCAGCCTCGGACTCCACCCAGATTTCATCACCGTCCCGAACCCCTTTGCGCGCGGCGGTCTCGGCATTGATGAGAATTTTGTAAGCGTAGGGATTGCGCTCCGCGAGCTCGCTCAGCCATGGATTCTGCGTCGTGATCGAGAGGGAATGGAAAGGAATTTTGAAGTTCACCACGTAAAGATCATAGGGCGCTTTGCCGTCCGCAAAAGCAGGGCAAGGTTTCCATTCGGGTACGGCCTTGTAATCCGAGGTGTCCCACTCATGGTCCAGTTTTGCGGCAACTTTTGCGACTGATTGTTTAGCCCTCAGCATGTTTTCAAAATAGATTGGGAAGCGGGCTTTAATGAACGGGCCTGGATAATTTTCCTGCGCGGTGCGGCGCACTTTGTGGTAGCCATGGGTTTTAAACCAGTCGACACCGCGCTCGGGACCGAACAGCGATTTGGTCCAGCGGTCGTAGAGTTCGTCCATCGTGTAGCGCGCTTTCGGATCGAGTTTATAAGGATCCTTCAATCCCCATTTTACATTGAACATCTTGTAAACATCGCCGAGAAAACCCAACCGATCGGCGATCTCGAGCATGACATCGATCCAGCGCCGCGCTTGACCGATGGGCTTGACGACCGGTTGTCTTAAGCCCCAATAAAAGTAACCGGTGGCGTGGCTCATGGTGTGGCTTGGCCGGTTGGGAAACAGATCGAACCGCTCCAGATAAAACGCCTCGGGGAGCACCAAGTCGGCGAACTCGGCGGTCTCATCCAGATGGGTGCTGAAAGTCGCAATGAACGGGATCCGCTTGAGCAGCTCGGCGATCGCTTTGGGATTGGTGTTGTTCATCAATAAATTGCGGCGGCAAACGATCAGCGCCTCGGGCTTGTAAGGCAGGCCAAATTCATTGGGATGGCTTAGATTCATCTGGTACATCGGACTGCGATTGGTGCTGATCGGAAACAGCTCGTTCAAGCCGAGATCCTCGGGCGCCCGCTCTTCGAAATCGTAATAGCGCGCGCCATGGCCGATGGCCGAGGGCGGCGTGATCAAGCCTTCTTTGGTTTGGCCCGGCTTCCATTGGCCCGCCGGCCCGACGAGATTGGGGCCGCGGTGGCCGCCCGGAACATAGAACGCGCCGACGATCATGTTGAGGATCTGCACCGCCAGCGCCGTATGCGTGCCATGCTTGTGCGCGCCGGCGCCGCGGTAAATATTCACCGCCACGGGCCGGTAGGGCAGGGGCTGGTCGTCGATCATGATCGTCGAACCGATGCGCGCGGCCGCGCCAAACTCCTTGGCGATGCGCCGGATGGTGTCGGCGGGGACGGTCGTGATCGCCGCGGCTTTCTCCGGCGGATAATTTTTCACCTGTTCTCTGAGCAATTCGAAAGCCGTTCGGCAGCGCGCGCCAAAGACCGTAAACGAACCTTCCAGAGCCGGTTGAATGCCTTCCTGGTCGAACGGCACGGCGCTGTTGCTCTTGCGGTCCCACACCAGCGGTCTCTCGCCCGCCTCTTCTTTTTGATAGCCGCCATCGGGCAGTACGAGGTACGGCGCGTTGGTTCTTGAAGCCAGGAAATCGCGGTCGTAGCAGTTAAGTTCGTTGAGCAAGACGTTGATCATGCTCAAAATAAACGCACCGTCAGTGCCGGGTCGAATCGGCACCCACTCGTCGGCTTTTGCCGCGGCGTTGGTGCCGACGGGATCGACGACAATGACCCGCAGGCCGCGCCGGCGTGCCTCGGCCATCTTGCGCGCCATCACCGTAGCGTTGAGCCCGGCCATGAATCCTTGCTGGTTGCCGAGCAGAATCACGTAATTGCAGTGGTCGAGATCAAAGTCCGAATGGAAAGCGCCGTTGGTGAGGTACATCGATGCATGGAGGTAGTTTCCGCAGAAGTAGCCGACCCAGTCCGCGTTAGGCGTGCCGTAAGCAATTGCCCAGACGGGGCGGATGAAATAGGAAAGCGCGATTTGGTCGAAACTCGAGATGATCAGCTTGCGCGGGTCGTCGTCGCGGATTTTCCGGAGCTTCTCGGTTAAAAGATCGAGAGCCTCATCCCAACTGATTTCTTGCCAGCCCGGGTCGACACCGATGCCTTTTTCCGGATTGGTGCGTTTGAGAGGCACTTTGACCCGCGAGGGATCATAGAGTCCGATCAAGCCCGCCTGCCCTTTGGCGCAAATTTTGCCCGCGCTCGCTGGGCAGTCCGGGTCTCCTTCGATTTTGACGAGAACGCCATCTTGCCGATGAGCAACGATGCCGCAGGCGGCAAAGCACATGTCGCAGATGGAATGGACCCAAACGTCTTCTCTCGGACTATACATGGCTAACCTCCTTCCGGCGGGTAGACTCCGACGACGATGCTGACGTTTTCACCGTTATCGATCTTGGTATCGAGGCCGTCCAAATCGTCGATATCGCAGTCCTCGACGCAGACCTGGCTCATTGAGCGCAGTTCACCGCTCTGCTTGAAAACGGTTTCTTTAAAAGGAAGGCCATGTCTGGCGGTGAGTTGGGCGAGAAGTTGACCGACGGTGACGCCGGCCAGGACTTCGAGGTCTTCCTCGCTAAGACCGATGACATTTCGCACTAAACCCAAATAGGAAACGTGAAGTTGCGTTTTCATCCCAGCTCCTACGTTGGTTGCCGCCGGTTAGTAAGGATAGCTCTGACTGGAGTGACCGGGGCAAAGCACATGCCGCTTCTCGCAACGGGACTTTACCGAAAGATTGAGACGTCGTTCGCCTATGCCGTTCCGCGACGCAAGAAAAATGCCAGGTGCATTGCCGAATTCTGCGACTCCGTGTCTACGTACACGGGCTATCCCATTGCAGCCTCCAATTCCGCCGCTATGGCCAAATACTTTTCATGAACCCCCGTGCCCATTTCCTGTGCCTCGTGCTCCTCAAAGCCTCGGAGTACTTCCTTCTGTTCCCCGGCAGAGAAGACTTCATCCGCCATCCTGAACAAAATCTCATTTTCCTTCTCGATATGTTCTTTTAGAAGCCGGATATAAGCTTTCGCGTTGCTGATGAGGGTCTGTTGCGCGGCGTCAGTGTGAGTTTCCTCAAGTGCCGCCAGCATCGCTCTTACATATACTCGCCCCTCTTCATGCTCCAGAAGCATCATGCCGATCGGGCCGCCGTCGGTGGAAATTCCATGTGCTTCCATGGCCGGGAACAAAACTTTCTCTTCTTTAAGGTGATGGCATCCATCGGCAAAGCCGCGAATGAAGTCGAGCGTCTTTTTCCAACTGTCGAGCGATTGCGCGACGGGTCGCGTGGTAAGTTTCTCGAGCACTGCTAGCACCCGCTCAATGACTCGGTGTTCGTCACTGAGGAGCGCCGTTGCTTTCTCGGCGTGGTGGTGCCCGCAAGCGGCGGCAATTTTTGTATCATGCAAAGCATGGCTGCCTTCCGCCTGGTTCATTTCGCCTCGATCTTTCATGGTTATCTCTCCTTTTCTTTGAAGCAGTGTGCTTAAAAACCTCCGTTCACCCTTCGACTAAGCTCAGGGCGAACGGAGTTCGCTTTGAATTCATTAATCAATTTCCGTTCATGCTGAGCCTATCGAAGCATGAAATTGCTTTTTTCAGCACCCTGCTAGTCTAGACAGACACTTGCGATTTACCTTCAATCTGGTTGCGCCCGCCGAAATCGCTGCGTCGGCGGGTTTTCCATGCGGCAGGTTGATAAATGCAATAGGGATCGCTGTGCAGAGGATCACCGGTGGTCGCATACGCGCGCGCCCGGCTGCCGCCGCAGATGGATTTGAACTCACATTGGCCGCATTTGCCTTTGAGTTTAGAGTAGTCTCGCAAACCCGTGAATGTGTCCGACTCTCGATAAATGTCCGGTAACGATCGTGATCGAATATTGCCGCCGACTAGATTCAAAAACCCGCTCGGCTGTACATCCCCCTGGTGTGAAATAAAAACAATTCCTTTGCCATCGTTCACGCCCATTGGGGCACGGACGATTCGCGTCGTTTGTGCGGACGGTGCAACGTCGGTCGGCGTCGCGTGCTTGCGTACGACCTCCGAAAGCAACTCCACAACGGGAATGCTTAACTCCGTGGCACGCCGCTGCAACAAAACGCGCCGGTAGTGATAGCCTTCTCTCGGAGTGACGTCGAAAGGCGCGGATTGCGCCAGGTCGTAAAGCCAATGAAACAAGAATTCGAACTGGCGCGCGGTGATATTGAGCCGGCGAACCTCCGGACGTGCGGCCCGGCCGACTGCGATCAGTAAAAACAAGGCCCAGAGTTTAATACCCCAATCGGCGATCTTCTCGGCAATTGCCGGCAGATCATCGAGGACATGGCGCGTGACGGTGGTGTGAATCTGGGTTTCCAGACCGAACTCGCCGCACCAACCGAGAATTTGTAGTGTTCGTGCGAAAGAACCTTCGACGCCGCGAAAACCGTCATGGCTCGGCGCGTCCTTCCCATCTAAACTGAGCGCCAAGCGGACCAGACCGGAAGCGCTCAAGCGCCGCACCATGTCCCGCGTGATTAGCGGCGTCGCGGATGGCGTCATGGCGACGCGCAAACCTTCCTCACGGGCATTGGATATGATGTCGCAAATATCCGGCCGCTTAGCGGGGTCGCCGCCGGTCAGAATCAAAATCGGATATGGCTTGCCGAATTCTTTGATGGAGTGGACAAGCCGGCGCACTTCGACAAAAGTAAGCTCACCGGCGCTCCGCGCCGGATTGGCCTCGGCACGGCAATGAAGACAGGCGAGATCGCAGGCTCGAGTGGTCTCCCAAATCACGGTGAACGGACGCTGGCTAAAATCCATCGAGTGTTTAAGTGTGCAGGATGCATGCCACATCGGCGCCCATGTGGCCTAAGAGAAAACTGGGAACGACGGCTCAGTCGTCGCCAGATATGAGAAAAGCGCCGCTGCAGATTCCGTTTCCTAGGAATAATCAAGCCGGTGCGAAGTCTGGAAAGCTGTCAATGTCAAATCTTGACGGCGCGGCAAAGGATGGGTCAGCGCACCGATGCGCGCGTCATACAGCGGACTTTGACTCGATACGCCTCGATCGCGCCTTTGGCCTGACCGTTACGCTTGACGCGCATGGGCGGGGGGATATCATTAGGTGAGCAAGTGAGGACATGATTCCCGTTTACATCGCCGGCGTCGGCATGACAAAATTCGGCAAAAGCCCGAAAGGGTTGGTAGAGATCATGTGCGAGGCGGCAAGCGCCGCGTTTGCCAACTCGAAGATCGAGGACGTCGACGCCGTGTACATCGGCGTAATGAACCCGGAAGAGTTTATCGGCGATAGCAATATTGCCGCGCATGTCGTGGAAGCGCTGGGCTTGACCGGGATCCCCGCGTTGAGAGTGGAAACCGCTTCTTCAGCTGGCGCAGCAGCCATTCACGCAGGGTTCCAAGGCATCGCTTCCGGCTGCTACCGACATGTGCTGGTGATCGGCGGCGAAAAAATGACCCATTTGACGACCAGTGCGAGCACAAGAATCATCGCCGAAGTGATCGACGCGCAGGAGCGCCAATGCGGCGCCACTATGCCGGCGCTCGCGGCTATGGTTGCGGCAAAGTACCGTAGAAAATATCATCTTTCAGAGTCTCGTCTGGAGCGCATCCTGTGCGCGGTGGCTATGAAAAATCATGCCAATGGCGCGCGCAACCCGTACGCGCAGTTTCGCCAAGCGATTACCAAGGAGAAGTATCTTGCGAGCAAGTTGGTCGCCACGCCGCTCAGGTTATACGATTGCGCCCCGATGAGCGACGGTGCAGCAGCCGTAATCTTGACCGCCGAGGGATCCGATCTCGCTATAACCGGAATTGGCCAGGGTACCGGGCCCGTGAGTCTCGGCGAGAGAGAATCCCTGACTTATTTTCCCGCGACCCGGATCGCTGCTAAGAAAGCGTATCAGATGGCAGCCACTTCGCCGCGCGAAATCGACTGCGCGGAAGTTCACGATGCCTTCACCCCGTTTGAAATTATCAGCACGGAAGATCTTGGGTTCTTTGCCCCGGGTAAAGGCGGTCAGGCCGCTGAATCCGGACAAACAGCAGCGGATGGAATTTTGCCGGTCAATGCCTCCGGCGGACTCAAGGCGCGCGGCCATCCGGTGGGCGCGAGCGGCGTGGCCCAGATTGTCGAGATCGCGCGCTTATTGCGAGGAAGCTCAGCAGCCCAGCCCAAGCGCGAACCGCGGCGCGCCTTGGCGCAGAGCACCGGCGGGCTGGCCACGAACAACTTTGTTACCATCGTCGAACGCGCGGGGAATTCTACCCCCGTACAGAATATCTGGGAGCCACCCCCTGCCTGGCAATTTACCCGGCGTCCGGCCAAAAGAAAGCCCGCAGGCGCTGTCATCGGCGATGACGGCGAGATAGTAACTTTCACGGTTCTTTATGTCACTCCTGACGGCTTTCTTCCTCCCCTCGCCCTCGCTCTGATCCGCGACCGCAAGGGATCGCTTATTATGGCTCAAGGCGAGGACATCAGCCATCTGAAAATCGGCCGAGAGGTTTATCTACGCCAGGTAGCGGGCATATATTACTTCACGGTCAAGAGCCATTTAGATAAGGTTCAACGGGCCATCAAACACCTCTTCGGCGGCGCACGCCCTCGCTCAGCCGAAGACAAGGACGCCGGCGCGAAGCGACAGACCCATGGCTAAAACAAGTCGGGCGGAGAAAAAGTTTCGCTCCCTCACCAAGCTCATCGCCGAGGAACTGAGAGGCGCAATCCTTTCCGGCAGGATGCCGGCCGGAGAGAGATTGTCGGAAGAGAAACTGGCGGCTTCGCTGAAAGTCAGCCGGGTGCCGCTGCGCGAAGCGCTGCGCCGCCTGGAGGCGCAAGGCTATGTGACCTTCGCCTCGCACAGCGAGATCATCATCAGTAAACCCAGTGTCGATGAAGTGGAAGATTACTACGCCATCGCCGGCGTACTCGAAGGCCTGGCCGCCCGACTGGCTGTCGAGCGCGGCACTGCCGAGGAGATTTCCCGGTTGAGAGAACTACACCAGGTCCTGAAAGAAGCTTACCGGAACAATGATCTACAGGGCTATTTCGATGCTAATAGCCGGTTTCATGGTTACATCGCAGAGATGGCCAGAAACGAGCGTCTTTACGGCCTGATTCAACAACTGCGCCAGGCGATCCAAAAGACCCGGATTCTCGCTCTGCACTTGCCCCAACGGCTGGATTACTCGATGCGTGAACATGACCAGATCCTCGACGCCTTTCTGAAGAAGAACGCCGAGCTCGCCCAATCCGTAGTGCTGCGGCATTTAAACAATCAAATGACGGCGATAAAAGCGGTGCTGCAATCGCAGGGTTGAAACCATACGAAAGTTGACACAACCGTTGAAACGGTTGCAGTTCAGCGGGTCACGGGCTGTTCGTTGAGTAAGCAAACCCTCAAGATTCTCGACTTACTAATGAGTTCGTTATTTAGAGACTATGTCGCTAGTGTGCGACCGAGAGGCGAGCCCTTCCGATCACGGTCAATGGTTCTCTGCCTTGCCGGCCACCACCCCGTCCTCTCCATAGGTGGAAATGCCCGCCGGCAGGGCCTGAAAACAACCTTTGAGCTCCTGTGCCCGCGCTCTCCAGGTCTCACCCCTCGGTCGCTGTTTGGTTACTCAATTGTGGACTCCTTAATAACTCTGGGGTAAATTATGGTTCCAATCGTTCCAAAAGTTCCAGTTCCAGGTTGTTTCGGAAACGGTTGGAACGACTGGAAGATCTGGAACGGCAATTTAATATTTAATAAGGACCAGTTATGGCAAACAAACCTAAAATCACAATCGGTTTACCCGACCATCCACGCTGTCGCGCGATAATCGACGGAAAAGTCGGCGTGGAAGGCTACGAACTCGCCGTCTGCCCGGAATTTTATTCAGCCGGTGAACGTCACTACCGATTTCTCACGGGCCAATGGGACGTCGGCGAGTGCTCGACGGCGACCCTCTGGCGCGCTATCGAAAAGAAGCAGCCGTTTCTGGCCATACCGGTATTTTTCGAGCGTGGACCGCGCCAGCGCAATATTTACCACTGCGAAGGCAAGCTAAAGCACCCATCGGAACTCAAAGGCAAGAAATTCGGTTGCTTTCGTTATGGTGCGACGGCTGCCGTCTGGGCGCGCGGCTTTCTACTCGATGCTTACGGACTCAAGACCACCGACATGCAATGGTTTGTCTCCGGCAGGGAGGTCTACATCGGCAACGAACTTCCGGTGAAGGTCGAGCGCATTGATCCGCCGCCGCCCTTCGGCAAAGAGAAGTTACAGCTATCGCAGATGCTCAGTGAAGGCATTCTGCACGGCGCCCTGGTTCCCGGCGACTCGGGCTACCTGGGACTGTTCGGCGGCGGCGAAACGCCAAAAATGATGTCAGCGTATCCCGGCGTAAAACCGCTTTTCGATAACGCGGACGAAATCATCAGCCATACTAAAAAGACCGGCATTAATCCGATAATTCATATTCTCGCGATGAAATCAGAAATCGCCGAAAAGTATCCCGATTTTCCAAGCAAGTTGACACGCGCTTTCAAGCGAGCCAGAGCGCTGGCGAGTGCCTATATGGCTCCGGACGAGATCGAGGGCTACCGAAAGGAGGCCGATGTTTTGGGCGAGGACCCTTACGCTTACACGCTGGGCCCGGCGGAACGCCGCACGCTGCGAGCGCTTAACCGTTACCAGGTCGAACAGGGGCTAATGCGCGAAGATCTGCCTGTCGACGACATCGTCATCGGCTTGGACGCATGATGATTCAGTGATTGCGTTGCTGGTTGCGCCGCTGCTGCCGCTGGTCTCAACTCACGCCGCGACCCTGGAAGAGGCCGCAAAGCCCGAGGGCGAAATGCGGGCGATATTCGGAACTCGATAGAGCGTTTCTAGTTTCTAGTCTCTAGTTTTTCACAACTTGGAACTTGAAACCAGAAACTAGAAACTTGGGGTTTCTATGGACTTATTTCCGATCGCGCGATCGACTCCCCTCCCTGGCGGCTACATGGGCAAAATCCTGCGCGTCGATTTGACCAAGGGGACGACAAAGGATGAGAACCTGCCCGAAGAGCCGATCCTGAGAAAATATATCGGCGGCCAGGCGCTGGCCTTGTATATCCTCATGAACGAGCTGCCGATCGACGCCACGCCGTTCGGCCCTGAGAACAGTGTCGTAATCATGACCGGTCCGCTCACGGGCAACGGCTTTACGCCGGGCGGTACCAAGATGACGGCAGTTTATCTGAGCCCGCTCACCAACAAGACTCTCGGGCGTGGGGCCACCAGCGGTTACTGGGGCACTTATCTCAAAGCCGCGGGATATGACGGCGTAATTCTAAACGGCGCTTCGTCCAGACCCGTTTATCTTTACATTAACCAGGGCAAAGCCGAGCTGCGCGACGCAGCGAAAGTCTGGGGACTTGGCACGCGGGATACGGAAGATCGCTTGCGCGAGCTCGTTGGCAACCGCGATGCAAGAGTACTGTGCATCGGGCCCGCTGGCGAAAATTTGCATCGCGCCGCCATGCTGGCCAACGATTACAATCATTTCGCGGCACACAGCGGCGGTGCCGTCTTTGGTTCGAAAAAGCTCAAGGCCATTGTCGTCCATGGCTCACGGCGACCTAGCTATCGCGATAAAGCCAAATTGGTCGACGCCGGCTGGCGCTGGCGCGCCACCTTGCAAGTGCACGACGTGCACAAGAAAAAAACCAAGTACGGCCACGGCGAAGCCTGGGGCGCGCTGAACAATTTGAATTGGCGCAGCACGGACTTGAATCCGTCGCATATCCAGGGCTTCGATCAAAACGACGTTGTCCTCCGTCCCTGTTTCCAGTGCGCGCGCATGTGCCCGTGGGACGCCACCATTGGCGAAGGCCGGCACAAGGGAACTCTGCTTCATTTCAACGCCGGCGGCGAGTGGCTCGACTCGTTCTTCAATCTCGGCATCAAAGGCAACTCCGCGCTGTATCTCGCCGAGCGCATCAACGACCTGGGCATCGAGTGCAGCCACTTTTCCTGCGGTGCGGGGGTTGCCTTTGAAGCATGGGAGAAAGGTCTTCTCGGACCGGATCGAACCAATGGCTTGAAACTTGAATGGGGCAATGTCGAAGCCGCTGATAAATTGCTCGACATGGCGGCGCAGCGTGAGGGTTGGATCGGCAACCTGCTCGCCGAAGGGCCGAAGCAACTCGCCGAAGCACTCGGCGGCGACGCGCCGAAGTGGGCGGTGCATACCAAGGGCGGCACGCCGGCGATGCACGAGTGGCGCCCGATGCTCGGCCAAATGCTCCGGGAGCTGGTGGCCAGCGGCGGCATGAAACCGCAGGGCGGCGGGTCAACCAAGCCGCCGCCTGACCTGCGCTATCGAGAAAACTGGGGGCCGCTCAGCGCGGACAATCCCGAAGGCTGGGCGTGGTCCCATATTCTTTCGGAACAGTATCGCCAATTCACCGGCATCTTTGGCGGCTGCTGGTTTGCGCAAATGAACCAAAAGGCGGATGGATTGAACAGCATCGTCGACGCGTTCAACGCCATCACCGGCTGGAATTTCACCATGGATGAAGCCCTCGAAGCCGGCCACCGCAGCATGATCCTGCAAAGCCTCTTCGGCACCCAGCGCGGCTGGATCGCCGACTTTGACTGGAAGGACGTCGGGCCGAGATTTTTGGAACCGATCCCCGACGGCAAATACAAAGGCTTTACCATCGCCAAGTGGCTGCCGGATATGATCTGGGAGTATTATCGCCTCTCGGGCCGCCACGAACGCACCGGACGTCCGTTTAAAGACACGATTGAAAAACTCGGCCTCGAAGAATTCATGGAGTGGAGCCAACTGGACTGAGTTAGCCGGGTCGTTAAGGCAAACGACGAACAATCGTCGTGCAAACCCACTTTAACGATTCTGCGACGCGATCTCCGGTATCTGTTCCAACAGTCTGCTCGCGCCCTTGATCGGATTTCTCACCCGCAACAGTTTTTGCACGTACCAGACGCGCGCGGCCACCGGGTGAACCACCGGGATGTCGAGATCGTTTTCGACGTCAACTATGTCTTTGACCTGCCAGGCGCCTGAGCCGAGCAGGTAGATACCCTGGGCGGCCGGGTGTTTCGCATAGGACTGCTTGAGATGTTGATAAATCGTCTCCGCCGAGACTTTGTCCGCTTCGTCCGGCGATGTGTCCATGCCTTCCATGCCCAATACTTCAAAGCCGGCGTCCTCGAAATAGCGGGTGAATATATCGTTGAGTTTCTTGTCTCTAAAGTACGTGCAGCCGATGAATTTCTTGATGCCCAACGCGCGCAGCGCCTGGGCTTGTGACATGCCCGAGGTGAAAATCGGAATTTTGTATTTTGCTTCCCAACCGCCGACGATTTCTTGCTCGGCTTTATGACCGCGCACCATAAAAGGCGGCCCGCCTTCGGGGTGCATGAGATCGACGCCGATTTCGGCCAGCTCGGCGACTTTTGCATTGTAGTTTTCCAACGCGCCCAGGTAACCCCTTTCCGAATGCTCCTTGATTCCCGCATACATGGGTATACAACCCACCCCTTCCGGTAATAAACGGATAAACTCAACCAAAGAGCCGGACCCGTAAGTTGGCTTCACCACGCCTACCGTTCCGCGCCAAGTACCTGTCGCCATAGAGCCTCCTTTTCGCGTTAGGATAATTCCGTTGCCGCTACGCTAGTCGAAGGGAATGGAGGAATACAAGAGGTTTTTAAAGCGCCGGTCAAGTCGGTCTTGCAGTTATCGCTGCCAGAGATCGAGAAAATCCGGTTGACGGTCGTAAAACGGAAGTGATAGACATCCCCTGTCAATGACCTGTATCGACTGAAAGGAAACCCATGGCTTCTCCGACCGAGACGCTGACTCAACAATACGGCAATCTGGTTCCAACGGCGCGCCTTAGAGACGGCAAGCCGCGCAGTATCCTGTTCGATGCCACCAAATGCATCGGCTGCCGCCACTGCGTGCAGGCTTGCAAGGATTGGAACGAACACGACCGCACGAGTCTTTACCAGCTATCCAGCACGAACTGGATCACCATGGAACCGCCGGTGCTCGAAGGGCTCTCCCCCATCTGGGCGCGCAATAGCTGCATGCACTGCGACTTCGCCGCCTGTGCCGCCGTGTGCCCCGTAGAAGCGATTACAAAATATGAAGAAGGCGCGGTGGTAATCAATCAGGCGACCTGCATCGGCTGCGAGTACTGCATTCACGCCTGTCCGTGGGAGGTCATCACCAAAAACGACATTACCGGCAAGGCTAGCAAATGCACCATGTGCAGCGACCGGATCAGCGAGGACAAGCAACCGTTTTGCGTGCAGGCTTGCCCGGCGGACGCTCTCGATTTCGGGCTCAGTGAAGAGATTTCCGACAAGGCGAAGAAGCGGGCGGCAACGGTCGGTGGTTACATTTACGGCGATCAGGAAGCCGGCGGCGGCAGGGTCGTATACGTGCTGAAGGAAAGCAAAGAAAAATACGGCGTACGCCCCATCGGCGCGCAAAAGTTTCCGAAACACAAAATCCCGCTCGGCCTGATGCTAAAAGACCTCTTCACGCCGCGCTGCGGCATCCCTGGCAAGCTGCGGGCTTTGTACCTAGCGGTCATTCATCCCAAACGCCTGATCTATCGGTATTTCTCGTGATCGACGCACGTGAGGCTTGAGTGGCAGGTCGCTTATTGCCCTGGACGCTGTAGCGTAGTCCGCCCAAACTGATGAATGTCATGCTGAGTGAAGCGAAGCATCTCGCATTTTCAGTGTGTCACAAAGACGCGATCCTTCGGCGAGCGCCTCAGGATGACATCCATACAGAGTCTTTGCCGGAAACAAGCGCAACTCGCCTCCATCTCCTATCGAGCCTATCGAGGGAGAGGGTGTTAAGTTTCGATACGCGAATGAAGACTTACAGAGTCGCGATTGCAGCGGTCATCATCATTTTGGCGCTCGCAGCGAGCTGCGCCCAAGCCGAAAGAATCCGCACGGCGATTCCCCAGGCTAATCTCAACTATCTTTCGATTCACGTCGCCGAGGCCAAAGGATTCTTTCGCGACGAAGGGCTGGACAACGAAACAGTCGTCATCTCCGGCCCGTTATCCATAGCTGCGCTGCTGAGCGGCGAAGTGGATTTCAGCGGCGCCGGCGGCAGCGGCATGCGCGCCGCGCTCAAGGGCGCACCCGTCAAGGGCATCATGTTTCAGACGGATAAAGTAACCTTCTACCTGGTCGCCGACTCGACGATCAGAAGCGCGGCCGACTTCAAAGGCAAGAAAATCGCCATCGGCAGCCCCGGAGACACACAGGACCGCCTCATTACGATGTTTGCCGAGCGCGGCGGCGTGTCGGCCAGAGAAATCATCCGAATCTCTATGGGTGCGAACACCAACACCCGGGTAATGGCGGTAAAGAACGGTGCCGCCCACGTGACAGCAGTGGATCCGGGCGGCCTCGTCTTCGCTCAAAAAGAAGGTTTGCACTCGCTTGGCTTTCTCGGCGATCTATTCCCCATGCCGTTTCAAGGCTTCGTCACCAGCGAACAAAAGATTCGCGAAAATCCCGGGCAAATTAAAAGGTGGCTTAAAGGATTGATTCGCGGACTCATGTTTGTCCGTGAGCAGCCTGAAGAATCAGTGGAGATGGGCATGAAAAAACTCCAGCTCGGCAACGCCACGAAACCGATGCTCGTAGAGGCAACTAAGAATTATCTGCGGGCGGTAGCGACGGGTGTGCCGGGATTACCGACAGCGGAAGGTATAAAGCATTTTCTGCAGTATGACATCAAAATCCCCATGCAAATCAACGAGGACATTCCGCCGGAGCGTTTGCTGCATTTGCAACTCGTCGAGGAAGTGAAAAAAGAACTTGAAACGTCGCAAAGGAAATGAACCATGGCAACCGAATATGAACTTCGCGGACAACTCGCGACCTGCACGCGCATTTTTGCGATGCAGGGAATGATCGGCGTGTTCGGCCACGTCAGTGTCTACCAGCCGGAGGCGAAAAGAATCTTCATCACACCGGGCATGGGCTCGGACAAAGGCAGCCTGCGCGCGGAGGACATGGTGCCCATCGATCTCAAAGGCAAGGCCCTCGAAGGTGAGGAGGGCCCGCCCGTGGAATGGCCGATTCACACCGCGCTGCACGGCGCGCGCCCCGACGCCCTCGCGGTCGCCCACCTGCATACTCCCTACGCTACGCTCTTCGCCGTCGCCAAACGCAAGTTCCA
This sequence comes from Binatia bacterium, assembly GCA_036555515.1. Taxonomy (GTDB): domain Bacteria; phylum Desulfobacterota; class Binatia; order UBA9968; family UBA9968; genus DATACQ01. The sequence goes on along the minus strand of DATBLC010000074.1, from coordinate 17,970 downwards.
ACCGGTCACGCTCCAAGGCGCGATCTTCGCCGACGGCGTGCCGCTTTATCCGGTAGCCCAGCTGATTACGACTCCGGAGCGCGGCGAGAGTTTGCTGAAAACCATCGTCGACAAACGTGCGGCGCTGCTGCGCGGCCACGGCATCGTGGTCGCCGGACGAAATCTGCAGGAGGTGCTCTACACATCGTTCGTCCTGGAAGACGATGCGAAGAAGAGCTGGCAGGCCGCGGCCCTCGGCGAGGTCGGCACCATCAGCGAGGAAGAATGCCGCAGCTTCGGCGCCGAGATCGCCCTCGAGCGCCGCGCCCAACGGGCGTGGAACTATTTTTGTAGTCTGGAAGCCCGTTGGGATCATCAGCCCAATACCGGCAAATGCGAACTGTTCCCGTAATCGGCGAAATACCGTTCCCAATGGTTCCAGCCGTTCCAATCGTTCCAAACGTTAAAAGCCACTTAAACCGTCGCGGATCGAACGGCTGGAACGATTGGAACTGTTGGAACGACTGACACAGTAAATCACGGTGAGGCTCCGTATGCCGAGTTCAACTTCTGACTATGCAAATTTTTTTCCGCTTGAGCGTAAAACCCGATTACCCGGCGGCTACATGGGCAAAATCCTGCGCGTCGATCTGACCGCGGGGACCCTTATCGATCTCAATCTTCCCGAAGAACCGCTCCTGCGAAAGTATTGGGGCGGCCAACTGTTCGCGGAGTACATATTGTTACATGAGCTGCCGCGCGACATCGATCCCTACGACGCGAAAAACGTTATCGTCGGCATGACCGGCCCGGTCACCGGCACCGGATTCACTCCTGGCGGGACCAAGACTTGCTTCGTCTATCTGAGTCCGGCAACACGTCACACCCTCGGCCGCGCCGCCACCAGCGGCTATTTCGGCTCGTCGCTCAAAGCCGCCGGCTACGACGGCATGATTATCAGCGGCAAGGCGCAAAAGCCATCGTATCTCTACATCGGCGAAGACAAGATCGAATTGCGCGACGCAAGTCTAGTCTGGGGCAAGGGTGTGCGCGCGACCGAAGACCAGCTGCGCGCCAAATCCGGCCACCAGGACGCGCGCGTCGGTTGCATTGGCCCGGCGGGCGAAAATTTGATCCGCGCCGCCATGTTCGTCAATGACTACAACCACACCGCGGCACATGGTTTGGGCGCGGTGATGGGTTCGAAGAAATTGAAGGCAATCGTGGTCTGGGGCACCAAGCGGCCGCGGCTCGCGCGCAAGAATGATTTGATCGAAGCCGGACTGCGTTGGCGCAAAGCCTTGCAGCCGCGCGTCTACACTACCGCGCAGAAGAAAAAAAGCGTTGGCCATGGCGAATCATGGGGGGCGATTACCAAATTGAATTGGCGCAGCACAATTATCACCGATGAAGCCAAGGGCTACGATCAGAATCAGGTCGTTCTGCGTCCTTGTTTTCAGTGCCCGCGCATGTGCCCGTGGGATGTGGAGATTGGCGAGGGCCGGCACAAAGGAAAAATCGGCCACTTCAATGCCGGCAGCGAATGGCAAGATACTTTTTACAATCTGGGCTTCAAGGGCAATGACGTGTTGTATCTTTCCGAGCGCATCAACGATCTCGGCATCGAGTGCAGCCACTACGCTTGCGGCGCAGGTTTGGCGTTCGAAGCCTGGGAAAAAGGCGTGCTCGGCCCCGATCGCACGGACGGCTTGACGTTGGAATGGGGCGATCTCGAAGCGGCGGAAACACTGTTGGAACGTTGCGCCCGGCGCGAAACCTGGCTTGGCAACATTCTCGCCGACGGGCCGAAAGAACTCGCCGAGGCTCTTGGCGGCGAGGCGAAGAACTGGGTGGTCCACACCAAAGGCGGCACCCCCGCGCAGCATGAGTGGCGGCCTCTACTGAGCCAGATGCTCCGCGAACTGGTGGCTAGCGGCGGCATGAAACCGCAAGGTGCGGGCGGCGCCGAACCGCCGCCAGATCTCGCCTACCGAGAAAAATGGGGTCCCCTCGATATGCAAAAGCCCGACGGCTGGGTACAGTCACATACCCTCACCGAAAAGTTCCGCCAGGCCTGCGGCTTGATGGGCGCTTGCTGGTTTGCGTTGAATGACAAAATGCCTGACGGCTTGCAGAGCATGGTCGATTCGCTGAACGCAACCACCGGCTGGCATGTGAGTCTTGACGAGATGCTCGAAATCGGCCATCGCGCGATGCTTTTACAGAGCATATTCGGCACACAGCGCGGATGGATCGCCGAACACGACTGGCAAGACGTCGGGCCGCGATTTTTGGAACCGATACCGGATGGCAAATACAAGGGCTTCACCATCGCGAAATGGCTGCCAGGGCTGGTTTACGAATATTACCGGCTGACCGGCAGGCATGAAAGGACCGGGAGGCCGTATTTCGACACGTTGCAACGGCTGAAATTGGAAGAATTCAAAGAGTGGAGCCAGATCGATTAGCGCATAGCCAGGATGAAGCATTGCAAAATCCGGGGACTCCCGAATTCGTTTCATTCATCCAGGCTACGAAACTAGTAGCTGCTTCGCTCCCATGCTTCTGTTCCCGTCATGCCCGTGTAAACGGGAATCCAGGTTTTTCAACCTCCTGGACTCCCGCTTCCGCGGGAGTGACGAAATTTCTTTTCGTCTCTTGGTACCTCAGAAGAAGTTGGTTCAAATTGACATAGCGAGGGAGCCTAAAATGACTTTAACGAGAAAACTTCTGCTCGGTTGCCTGATGACGGGCTTTATCACTGTATCCGGCGTATTCATCTCAACAGCAGAATCCCAATCGCTCAAAAAAGTCCGCCTGGGAAGCTCTTCGACCAATGTCTCATTTTTGGCGATCTATACGGCGCTGCATCGCGGCTTCTTCAAGGACGAAGGCTTCGACTTGGAAATCATCTACATGGCGGCAAATCTGACCAGCTCTGCGGTTATGACGGGAGATCTGGACTATAGCGCCGCCGTGACCGGATTGATCGGCGGCGCCGTGCGCGGCCAACCGATGAAAGTCTTGCTCTTTACCGTGGAGCGTCCCCTGCTTTTTCTGATGAGCAAGAAAGAGATCAAGGAACCGAAGCAACTCAAGGGAAAAAAAGTTGCCGGCAGTTCCCCGGGCGGGTCGGCAACGCTGCTTGGCTATCGCGCTTTGCGACATTTCGGCCTGGAGCCGGGGCGGGACGTGTCCGTCCTGCCGATGGGCGGATCGGCTGCCAGCCGTTTCGCTGTCCTTGAGTCGGGCGTCGTCGACGCCTCGCTGCTTTCGGTTCCTGAAAACATCATCGCGCTGGAAAAGGGCTACAATGAGCTCATCTTTATCGGCGATATTGTCCAGTTCGCCCAGAACGGCTTCGGCACCTCGGAAAAGAAAATCCGCGAAAACCCCGACGAAGTCTATAGAATGGTACGGGCGACGCTGCGCGGTTTACAATTCGTGTGGGATAAAAACAATCAGGACGCCGTCACTGACGTCATGATGAAACAATGGAAAGTCAACGATCGTAAAATGGCCGCAGAGATGTCGAAGCAGGTTACCCGGGTCTTAACGAAAGATGCCGGCGTTTCGCCGGAGTCCGTGCAAGTGCTGATTGATTCCCAGCGCGAGAATGCCAAGGTGACGAAGCCGGTTTCCGTCGCGGACGTAGTCGATTACAGCTTTCTCGAAAAAGCGCGTAAAGAGTTGGGGTTCACTAAGTAGTTTCCGGTTTCTAGTCGCTAGTTTCTAGTTTAAAGATCGGAATTCGGCATCTAATAAGACTGGTCGTATTGTGAGATAGTTCTTGGTCTCTGGTTCTTTGACTAGCAGGCTGCTGAAAAAGACTCATATGCTTCGTTGCGCTCAATCGTCTCGCTCCAACGTACCGGCTAAGTACGCCTCCGCTCGTCGATTTTTCGCGCGCCTCGCCTCTGAGATCTTTTTGAGCAGCCTGCAATCAGAGTTTTTCAGCAACCTGCTAGAAACCAGGAACTTGAAACTAGGAACTACCTAAGAGCGGATCGATAATCACTTTGATCGAATCTTGCCCGCTGGCGGTCAACTGAAAACCAGCCCCGGCTTCGGCCAGCGGCAAACGGTGCGTAACCATATCCGCGACTCGTACCTTGCGCGCGCCAATCAGTTCCATCGACTCCGTTAGATCCGCGCCGCTCCCGGCGTAGGAAGTTACAATCGAAATCTCATCGCGCCAGAAATCAAAGAGCGGTATCGGCACATCGACGCCGGCGGCGGTCGGCGCGAAGAAAAGTAATGTCCCGCCGCGATCGACGGACTTCACCGCCTGCCGAATCCCCGCCATGACCCCCGTGCAGACAATGACAAGATCGGCCGGTCGATCTTGATTCAGCTTGCGCAGGCGTTCCGGAACATCTTCACTGCCGTGAATCGTTGCATCGGCGCCGAATTGCCGGGCGGCGTTGAGACGAAAGTCGCTAATGTCGGTCGCAAAGATCCGCGCCGCGCCGCGCGTGCGCGCCAGCTGAATGTGGAGTAATCCTGAAATACCGCTACCGATGACCAACACCGTCTGGCCGGCGGCCAATCTCGCGAAGCGTTGCGCGCGCACGACGCAGGCTAAAGGCTCGATGAAGGAACCCTCGTCGAAGGTCATCGATTCGGGAATTCGCATGGTGCCCAATTCTACGTTGATCTTTGGCACGCGGATGTATTCGGAGAAACCGCCGGGATCGAAATGGGTCGTGCGCAACAAATCGCATACGGATTGATGGCCGGACGAGCAATATCGGCACTTGCCGCAGGGCACATGATGGGATGAATACACGCGATCGCCGACGCGGAAATTGCCTACGCCCTCGCCCACCTCGACGACTTCGCCCGTGATTTCATGCCCCAACACCAGCGGCGCTTTCTTGATGCGATACCATTCCATCAGGTCGCTGCCGCATATACCGCTGGCGCGAGTCCGGATCAGCAGTTCCCCAGGACCGATGCGCGGCACCGGCATCACTTCGAGACGCACGTCGTTGTTGTTATAGTACATCGCGACGCGCATGCGCGCGCCGCTGAGTTTTTGGTTTCTAGTTTCTGGTTTCTGGTTTGAATCCATCGCTCAACGTCCGTTGATTAACGTCAAGCGGCTTTGAACTTTAGTCCTTTTGTTCCGGATTTACGCAGATAAGTCATCAAGGCTGCCATCATGCGTCGGACCTCCGATGTCTTCTCATTTAACCAATCGAGATCGCTTCGGCGAATAAGGCCTTGGTCCAAAGCAACATACGCGTGCGAAAGAACTTCTGCCGCTGATCCTTTCGCAATGGCTAGAAACTGTATGAACTCGCCCGTGCCGTCTCGCTCGAAACCTTCGGCGATATTGGCCATGATCGATACGCTTGCCCGCCGAATTTGATCTCGCAAACCAAAATCTTTCGCAAATTGGCCGCGGCCAGAAAGTTGGTAAACAACTTTGGTTAGTTCACGAGCTTTTTGCCAGGTTTCGATGTCTTCAAAGCGTCTGAACGTGGGCATGTTCACCTCGTTGTGAATTTTTTTAACCGGAAACCAGAAACTTGAAACTAGAAACTCAGGGAGTCATCCGGCCCGCCTCGCCTTCGCTCCTTTCTCGCTCTCGTAAATCTTGTAAGCTTCCTTAACTGAGACGTTTTCATGCACGATGGCGCGAACCGCCTTGATCATGCCCACGGGTGAGTCGGATTGAAAAATATTTCGCCCCATATCGACGCCGACGGCGCCGCCTTTTACTGCGTTGTGGGTAAGCTCGAGGGCTTCCATCTCCGGGGTCTTCTTGCCGCCGGCAATGATCACCGGAATCGGGCAGCTTTCGATAAGCTGTTCGAAGTCATCGCAGTAATAAGTCTTGACGACGTGCGCGCCGAGCTCGGCGGCGATACGGCATGATAGTCCGAGATAACGGACATCGCGCGCCATATCTTTGCCAACCGCGGTGACGGCGAGAACCGGGATACCGAATTTTTCGCCTTCGTCGACGAGCTTGGCCAAGCTCACCAGCGTCTCTTTCTCGAATTCCGAGCCGACGAAGATCGACAGCGCCATGGCCGACACGTTGAGACGGATGCAGTCATCGATGGAGACCGTGATGTCCTCGTTCGATAGTTCCTTGAGAATGCTGGTACCGCCGGATACTCGCAGCACCACCGGCTTGTCCGATTCCGGATCAACCGAAGTTCGTAACACCCCTCGCGTGAGCATGATTGAGTCCGCGTGCGGCAAGAGCGGCTCGATGGTCTTGCGCGGCTCTTCCAGGCCGCTCGTCGGGCCCAGGAAATATCCGTGGTCCACCGCGAGCATGACCGCCCGGCCATCTTCCGGCTTGATGATTCTGGCTAAACGATTCGCCATTCCCCAATTCATCGCCATGTTGACCTCCTGGCTTCAATTTGAATTCCGTCAGAAGCTATCAGAAAACTGGCGGATTGTTAACCCGCGGGGGAACCGAATTTGACACCGGAACGAGCCTCCTGATACGCTACAGCCAATGCCAACGTCCGGAGGGACTATGCCGATCAACGTCGTAGATATGCCCAAGATGGCGCGCGAGGAAGGCAAGCGCAAAGTGATTTTTAATACCAACCGCTTACACGCCTGGCTGCATGTCTATCCGAAGCCGGGTGATAGAGACGACATGCATTGTCACAACGCCGATCAGACGTTCTACGTCATCGACGGCGAATGCACCATGCATTTTCCCGACGGCGGCAAAGCGGTTATGACACCGGGTATGGTGGCGACGATCACCGGCGGATCGTTTTATCAGCTGGAAAATACCGGCCAGGGTCCAATGGTCCTGATGGGCAACCGTTCGGGGCCGTCGGAAGCGATCCAGCATATCAACCACGAACTGCGCAAAGACATCAAAACATTGCCGCGCGAAGAAATGGAAAAAATCCGCCATCCGGGCAATGTGCGTATCTCGGAATAGCATCGACAGCGCTGCCCACGATTGGCGTCTCGTCGTGTTTTGAATTCAGCCGGGGCCGGCCGATCTATTCAGGGTTACCCAGGCGTAACGAACGGCCAGGCTCGCGACAATCAGCCCGCCACCTAACACGGTGTGGGCAGAAGGCACCTCGCCCACGGTCAGAGCCACCCAAATGGGATTCAACACCGGTTCAATCAGAACGATAAGAGAAGCCTCCTGAATCGGTACCATGGTCACGGCTCTGGCGAAGAGCCAATAGGGAATCCCCAACTGCACCACGCCCATCACCGCCAGGATGAGACCGTCGCTAAGATTGAGGGCCAGGTGCGACCATACAAGCGGCAGGAGCATCAAACAGCAGGCAAAATTGGTCACAAAAGTTAGCGTCCCCGGATGAACGGGCTTGAGAAATCTGAGGCTCACCATGTATATGGAAAAGAGCACACCGCTGAACAACGCGACCACTACGCCCGCTGCATCGGGCTCCCCGGCGCTGCCCGCAAAGATCACTGCGATGCCCGCCATGCCGGCGATTAGCGTTCCCCACTGCGCGCCGGCGATCTTTTCACGAAAAAAAAAGTGTACGGCGAGGAAGACAAAGAAGGGGGCAGTGTATTGCAGAACGATGGCGTTGGCCGCGGTGGTAAGTTTGTTGGCTGAAACAAAGGTACTGATTGCCGCAGCGTAACTGAAGATCGCCACCAGCAGCGCTACGGGCGGCAGGGAGGCGCTTTTGCCGCGGCAGAACGAAAAGAACAGCGAAGCAAAAAAGCTCCGGTAGAAAACGATCGTCAGGGGATTGAGCGAAAGGAACTTGATAAAAACCCCGGCCAAGCTCCACAGCACCGCGGCCAGCAAGAGCGCTAGCCTCGCGCGCCGCGTCGCCAGGCCGACCGGCGATTCCGGCTCCGCAGCGGCGGCAATAGAATTCACCGAATTGGGGCGGGGCTTAGGAAGAAGCCTTGCCGCCTTCTTCCGGTACCACCGAAACCTTGATCGGCACGGTCAGTTCAGCGGTCAAGCGCACCGGCACGTCGAAATCTCCAACAGTCTTGATCGGTTCTTGGAGATGGATTTTCCGCCGGTCAACGGTCAGCCCCTTGGCCTTGAGCGCCTTTTCAATGTGAATGTTGGTAACCGAGCCGAACAATCTACCTTCCTCGCCGGCGCGCACCGCAATCGACACCGCCACACCGCTGAGTTGCTCGCCCACCGCCTGCGCTTGGCGCATGATCTTTTGCTTTTGATCGGCGACGATTTTTTTCTGATGCTCGAAGGTTTTGAGATTTTTCTTGTTGGCGACCATCACCAGCCCGCGGGGCAGCAAATAATTGCGCGCATAGCCGTCGCGAACGCGCACGACCTCGCCGATTTTTCCCACGTTGGCGATATCCTCTTTCAAGATAACTTCCATAATCCCTCCTGGTTTTCGCGATTCGTGCTCGTGAATCGTGTTCGAACAACGAGCACGGGCACGAGAACTGATCACGATTTCTCGAACTAGGACGCCTGGCTCGGTGTGAGCTTATTCTTTCTCAGGCGGCGAAAATCTCCCCAGAGATCGAAAAGCCCAAGGCCGATAACCATCAGCGTCAGAATCTGTTGAAATATGATCAGTGCGTAAGTAAGGCCGCGCAAAAACCGCGGCACGTTATTCTTGTGAAAGAAAAAAGCAATGATCGCCAGTCCCTGGGCAAAGTAACAGGCACCGATAACCAGCAAGAAATTGAGCGCAAGGACATTCAAAAACTCCAGACCCGGCGCAAAAAGCGCGAAGCCGCAGGCGATGAGGCCCCAGACCAGAGGTTCCGGCCCTTTCCACTCGCGCAAATTGCCATTGGACAACCATTCGCCGCGCCGTTCTGGAAAACGCCGGCATAGTAAAATCACGTTGAACAGCACCACAATAAGCAAACTCAAAAAAACCAATCCGGGCAAGAGTTGGAACAGGGTCTCGGCGATGCGCGGGATCTGTTCGTTAAGGACATCGAGATTTTCCTTTGATAGTCCCAATTTCTCGTAAGTGTTGAGCGCCGATGTCAAATGCTGCGTCAAACTTTCACGCAACTCCCGCGCCATCGCTGCCCAGGAACCGAACAGATAAAACAACAGCATCACGGCGGCGGCAAAAACCACGGCGGCGACCGTCGAAACCAAGTATTCGATTGCGCGTAGCCGGCCCAATAAAACAAACAGCAACGCCGCAGCTAGCGCAAAGATCCCGTATAAGTACGCCAACTCTTTACCGCCGACGAGGGCAAGGAGAACGCATGCCGCCATAAGCACCACCCCTCCCCGACCCATACCGTACTTGAGGCCATAGGCAAGCACCGGGTGTGGAACAAATGGCAGCAAAACGAAACCCGCCGCCGGTACTGCGATGCCGCCAACGAATAGCAAAAGGCTTGACGCCAGGGCCAATAAAGACCGGCTTATGAACGATAGCCGTTGCATGGTCGAAGGATTGACAACCCATCCCTCCGGTTTCCGGAATCGGATCGGGCGATAGCGAAACAGGCTAGGTGTTGGCAGTCGTAAACGGTAAGAGCGCGACAGTGCGGGCCCGTTTTACGGCCGTAGTCAATATTCTTTGATGACGCGCGCAGTTTCCCGTGATCCGGCTCGGCGTCATCTTGCCGCGCTCGGTAACGAACTGCGAAATAGTCCGAACGTCCTTGTAATCGATTCTCAGTGTTTTATCAGCGCAGAAACGACAAACCTTGCGGCGAAACATCGGCCGTCGCCGCGGCGGTCCCTTATCGTCGTCCGAGCGTTCCCGAGCCGGCCGCCCGCCAAAATCCCTTTGTGCCATATTCGATACACCTCAATTCAACCCGCTATTATTCTGCAAGCTCCGTTTCGGACAAAGAAAATAACCTTAATTCCCGTTCCCGCGCCGTAGTAACACGGCGACCGCGGTGCGATTCCCACGGAGAATTTGCCTCTGCAATCCGGCTATGCCTGGGGCTCTGCTTTCGCGTTGCCTTCGCCTGCCGATGGAGGCGGCGACACGGCTGGGCTCGCCGCTTGTTCCGTTTGATCGGCGCGCACGGTCATATATCGCAAGATTCCGTCGGTAAGCTTCAAGTTGCGCTCTAACTCCTGAACGGTTTGTCCGGTTCCCTGATACTGAAAGAGCGTATAGAATCCCTTACCCTGATTCTCGATTCGATAGGCAAGGTCGCGCAGCCCCCATTCCTCCACATGGGCGACGGTTCCGTTCTGCCCCTCGATCACTTTTTGGAATCTCTCGATAAATTCTTTTATGCGCGGCCCTCTTTCGGGGTGGACCACGACCAGGGTTTCATATTGTGTCACGAATTTATTACCCTCCGCGAGGAAAGTTTACTATCACAGCAATCGGCCGTTTACAATAAAACCGGCAGCTCAATCAGCTCGATTAAACTCTCGCATGGCTGCTCCAGACCCGTCATGCAACAGCGTCAGCACCGCGTCGGCTGCCTTGCCGATAAGTTCGTCCAATTTGCCAGCCTGCTCGGCATCGAACGGTTGCAGCACGTAGTCCGCCGCCTCGACGCCTTCGGGGGGGCGCCCGATTCCTATGCGAACGCGGGCAAAAGGTGCGCCGGCCAAGCTTTCCAGTATAGAAGCCAGTCCGAGGTGACCTCCGGCGCTGCCCTGGGCGCGAATCCGAATACGGCCAAACGGCAGATCCAAGTCATCGTAAACGACCACCAGATCTTCTGCCGTTGCGCAAAACTCCCACAGCAGTCGCCTCACGGATTCACCACTCCGGTTCATGTAGGTTTGCGGCTTTGCCAACAGAATTCTTTCGCCATCTTCGGCCCACTCGCCGGTCAAGGCGTCGCAAATCTGTTTACGTACCGCTATCGCCCGCCGCCGGGCGATACAGTCGACAACGAGGAAACCTATATTATGGCGCGTCGGCTCGTACTTTTTCCCGGGGTTACCCAGCCCGACTATGAGCTTCACCGAAGGCTACCTGAGGCCAATGTCGTGCGCGCTCAATCCTGGCCTTCGGCCTCCTCCTTCGGCTCCGCAACTCCCACAACCGGCACCTCGCCTTCGGCCGGCGCCGCCGCCGCTGGGGCCTCCTCAACGGTCGGCGTCACGACGGTGACCACGGCAAAATTCGATTCAAAAACCGAGATTACGCCTTCGGGCATTTGAATCTCTTCGACATGGATCGAATCGCCGATATCGAGAGCGCTGACGTCGACGTTGAAGAAAGCCGGGATATCCAAAGGCAAGCATTCCACTTCGATCTCGCGCACGATCGGTTGGAGGATACCGCCGCGCGTTACGCCGGCAGCCTTACCGACAAAACGCAGCGGAACCTGCACCTGAATCCTCGCCGCCAGATCGACTTCGTAGAGATCGGCGTGAGTGACATCGCCGGAAATAGGATGAAACTGCATCTCTTTTACCAGTGCGACTTTTTCCGCCAAAGCTGGCACCGACGATTTCAGCCGTACCAGATGAGAACCCTCCGCCAGCGCCACACGAGCGGAAAAATCTTTCTTGTCCAGCTCCAAGGCAACGGATGGGGTTTTGGGACCGTAGAGCACTGCCGGTATTTTGCCGCTACGGCGCAAACGGCGCGCCTGATTTTTGCTTCCGACGGCGCGGGCATTGGCTTGTATTTCTAGAGTTTCCAAGGGAATTTACCTCCTGCAATAGCGCTGGCCTATGAGTCCTATCACACGAACAACGAACTGATAGATTCTTCCTCGTGAGTGCGCCTGATCGCCTCACCGATCAAGTGGGCCACCGACAAGACTTTGATCTTGCCGCAACGCCCGGCTCCCGTTCCGAGCGGAATCGTGTTGGTAACGATCAATTCTTCCATCGGGGATTCGTCAATGCGCTGGATAGCCGGCCCCGAAAGCACCGCGTGCGTGCAACAACCAAGAATAGTTCTGGCGCCTTCGTTTTTTAATGCGTCGGCGGCCATCGTCAGCGTTCCCGCGGTATCGATCATATCGTCGAGCAAGATGGCAATCTGGTCTTTGACTTCGCCGATGATGTTCATCTCCGCGACGACGTTCGGACCGCCCCGTCGTTTGTCGATGATCGCCAGCGAAGCGTTCATGCGCGCCGCGATGGCCCGAGCCCGCTCGACTCCGCCGGCGTCCGGCGACACGATTGTAACTTGATTGTGATTGAGCCGCTTTTTCAAATACTGCAGCAAAACCGGCGTGGCGTATAAATTATCCACCGGAATATCGAAGAAACCTTGAATCTGCCCTGAATGCAGATCCATCGTCAACATCCGCGACGCTCCCGCGGTGGTGATCAGATCCGCCACCAGCTTGGCGCTGATGGGCACGCGGGGCACCACCTTTCGGTCTTGCCGGGCGTAACCATAATACGGCATGACCGCGGTGATTCGTTTCGCGGAGGCGCGCTTGAAGGCGTCGAGCATGAGCAAGAGCTCCATGAGATTGTTATTACCGGGGGCGGAAGTCGATTGGATAACAAAGACATCCGCGCCGCGGACATTTTCTTTTATTTCCACCTTGCTCTCGCCGTCGCTGAACGTTTCCACCACGGCTCGACCGAGCGGGATCTTGAGATACTGGCTGATTTCCTGGGCCAGGGGCGGATTCGAGTTCCCCGCGAAGATTTTCATATCAACGTTGTTTTGATTCATGGCTTGTCACCCGTTGCCTGCCTGGTGGTAGTCACGCTTGCGGCGATTGTGGCGCATGCTTCTGACAGTTTGCCGCGCGGCTCCTTTTCGGCGACGTCTGCTTCCTGCCGGTCAAAATAACCGGCGCCGTTCACTATTGAACGGCGCCGGTAACCCTAACTATGGTAATTTTCTGCGCCCAATTATAAACGGATAACTGGCTGGGCGGGAAGGATTCGAACCTTCGATACCGGATCCAAAGTCCGGGGCCTTACCGCTTGGCGACCGCCCATCCCCGAACCTCTACAAGAGAAGTTCACCCGCCCACGTAACACATCACATCATCGGCTTTCAACAGTCTTGTGGACCGCCCCTTCGCTAGCGGATTTCTCGTACTCCGCGATAATCTTGTCCTCAAGCATTCTGCGCGTTTCGTTGTTAATAGGATGGGCAATATCCTTATAGGTCCCGTCCTTGCGCTTCTTGCTCGGCATCGATACGAAATAACCCGTTGGCCCGCGAATGACCTTTAGGTCTCGAATCACGAAGCAATGATCGAGTGTGATGGTCACATAAGCCTTGAGTTTGTCTTCGTCTACGGGAAACACTCTAATCTCCGTGACTTCCATATGGACCCCCTTCCTAAGGCCCTTGCCTCGCCGACCCGCACTTGCCGCGGTCGGCCGATAACCTGCGCAAGAAAAGCTTGGATGTCGTTATTTTTGCGCAACTTTTGATAAGCCCTCTTGGCCTTTTCGCGGGAGCCGAATATGCCGAAAACCGCCGAGCCGCTACCGGTCATCAAAGCTCCAGCTGCGCCTAACTCGATTAAACTATCCTTTAAAAGCTTGATTCGCCGATAGCGCTTGACCGTAACCAGCTCCAGGTCGTTTACGAGCAATTCCGCGAATTTTGAAGCACCTGTTAACAAGGTTGACAATTTAGTCTTTGCATAGGATTTTGTCAAATTGCGGCGCAGTTTGCTATAGACCCACGCGCTGGATACTGGAAAGCCGGGATAGAGAATAACCAGCCACCAGGGCGGCACGCGCTTTAAAGGCGAAAACCGATCGCCGATGCCGCGAGCGCGAACCGGGCGCGCACGAATGAAAAAAGGCACGTCCGCTCCGAGTGTGGATGCGAGTTTTTCCAACCTTCGCGGCGAGAAACGAAGCTTGAGTAACCGGTTCAGTCCCACCATGGCGGCCGCGGCGTCCGTGCTGCCGCCGCCCAGGCCGGCGCCGACGGGAATACGTTTGCGGATGTGAATATCGAGGGGCTGGGTGACTCCCGCCTCGCGCAGTAAGAGAGACGCGGCCCGATAGACCAGATTTTTTTTCCCGCTGGGAACCAACGGATGATCGCAAGTGACGCGCAGTTGCGCAGGCTGCCTGCTCCCGGACTTTTGCGGCCCGCGTTTTTTGATTTCAAGCTCGTCAAAGAGGGAGACTGCCACCATGATGGTGTCGAGCAGGTGATAGCCGTCGGCGCGCTTGCCGACCACCCGCAAGCCGAGATTGATTTTCGCCGGCGCTCGAATCTTCACGCGTCATTAGGTAGCATGAGGCGGGTAATTGCGAAAGCAGCGTACGGGATTACACGTAAACGTCATTGCCGCGAAAGCGGCAAACCACATTTCTTTGAACCTAGTGGCTTCCCATTTCCCGCATCCACCCTCGCACTCAGAGCGGCACCAACTCGGAAATAACTCACGCAAAGAGGCAAAGGAAGAGCATTGTCATTTCGAACCCGTTCGGCCAAGTTCAGGGTAAACTCCAAGAGAAATCTTTCTTAGACCCTCGCAGCCACTCGGGATGATACCCTCTAGTCTATCACTTTGCGCCTTGGCACGATAAAATCACAGCCCTGCGCTTGGAGATTTTGCGCAAGACAAGAAGACTTTCCTACAGAGGTACAAAAGAATTGATGGTTTCATTAACGGACAACACAACCACCCCACCCGAAACTGCAAAATTCTTTGAGACCGCCTGGGAAGCGGCCCATGCCGCCGGCGCTCTCATTCGCGAAAACTGGCAACGCCCCAAAGAAATCACTTACAAGGGCGACATCGATCTGGTCACACCGGTGGACCGTGATACTGAGCGCTGCATCGTCGATCTCTTGCACCGCAGTTTCCCCGGGCACTCTATTCTGGCTGAAGAGGAAACCGATTTCGCCGGCAGCCAGGACGGTTACCAATGGATCATCGACCCGTTGGACGGCACCACCAACTTCGCCCATGGCTACCCGCAGTTTTGCGTCTCCATCGCGCTGGAACATGAAGGCAACTTACTGCTCGGCGTGGTATATGATCCGCTGCGCCGGGAATGTTTCTCCGCGATTCGCGGCCAGGGCGCAAAGCTCAACGGCCAGAGCATCCATGTGTCTGCCATGACAGAACTCGATGGGGCGCTCCTCTCTACCGGTTTTCCCTACGACCGGCGTGATCACGCGGACTTTTATCTCACGTTTTTCAAAGCCTTCCTGACACGCTGTCAAGGCATCAGGCGCGGCGGCGCCGCGGCGTTGGATCTTTGTTATGTCGCTTGCGGACGGCTCGACGGCTTCTGGGAGCTGAAGCTCAAGCCTTGGGACACCGCCGCCGGCTCGTTAATCGTCCAGGAATCCGGCGGCCGCATCACCGACTTCTCTGGTAGCGATTTTTCAATCCGCGGCAGCGAGACCATGGCATCCAACGGCGCGATTCACGCAGAGATGATCGCCGTCATGCGGGAGATCCCGAGCCGCTCAGCCAGTTAATTTGAATCGCAACGCGAAGCAACGAGGAGATGCGTTACAACAAGAATTGTCATTTCGAACCCGTTCGGCCAAGCTCTGGGTAAACTCCAAGAGAAATCTTTCATAAATCCGTCGCAACCGCTCGGATTTGATTGCGGCTCGCAGCCAAGAAAAATTCGGGAATCTCAACCGCCGAGACGCTGAGGGCGCAGAGGAAAGAATATTTAATGAAAAATTGTCCGAACTCTTCGTACTCTGTGCCTCTGCGGCGAATCCTCTTCTTCATCCTTTGGTCGCGGTTCAGTCGCGCCGTGCCTCGACGGCGAAGAACAGCTTAATGTCATTCTGAGCCGCAGGCGAAGAATCTTGGACTCGCAAAAGCATAAAGATCAGCGATCCTCCCGGACGTTTATCGTGAGCGGAGAGGAAGTGACTGGTCTGAGAGAGATGACGAACACAAACGGCAATTGAAAATCCAACCCGCGCTAAGTTCTCTGTGCCTCTGCGGTAAAAACCATCCTGAGATCTCACCGCGGAGGCGCTGAGGACGCCGAGGGAGGAAAGGTTTGATATTCTCTATCTCTGCGTCCTCCGTGCCTCCTTCGAAAATACGGCGCTAGAGGGACCTCGGTCAGTCCAGGCAGACCCCTCCATTTCGTCGTTCCAGCATGGAGTGCTGGAACCCAGGTTGACATGGATGTCTCCGGACACATCCTGCGAACCTGGATGCCGGCAATCCATGCCGGCATGACAGAGGCGGCCAAAACCCCGACAAATATGCCTCCCTCCATTTTCATCTTCTTTGGGCGAGCGCAAGCTATGAAACACTCTGCGGTGAAAGGAATCTGAAGATCTCACAGCAATGGGCCTGGCGTCACTGGGGATTCGTGGTGGCGGGTTTTGAACCCGCCCTTTCAAACCCTCTGCGTACTCAGTGCCTCTGGGTGAATCTTTCCGGATGGCTTACCACGGCGAACGCGCGGATGGGGGCTTTTTGATCTTAAACGACTTGAACGGAGCGAAGCGGTGGAACGATTTGAACGATTTGAACCAAGTGGTCCTGAGCCGGCCGAGCTGCCTCTGCGGTGAATCATCCTCTTCTCCGTAGTTACGTTGACACTCTCTGCGCGGCAATGATAGTAATTCTCTCACCGCGCCCGTAGTGAAAAGGATATCACGAGGGTCTCCGGAACCCTAAGTCCGAGTTCGATTCTCGGCGGGCGCGCCACCCCTAATTCTGTCTTTGCAGAATTTGTTGCGAGAGCATATGCCAAATCACATTGAAGCGCCGTTGAGTTCAAGCCTGCGGTGTCCGTCGTCAGTTCTCCTAGATGATCTAGATATCCTTCGGGCTATATCTGGACGCTGCTGAAATGGCAGCGTTTGCCGGATTAATATCCTTGACAAGGTCTTGGCAACTGGAGAGTATTTCAATCGGTTTTGTTCTTGCGGAATCGAAAAGAAAAAACGTGATATACGGGGCCGGACATCCGGCAGTAGACTTAACAATTATGCGTCACACGATGAGGCGACATCATGACGGTGGATGCTGGTGGGATTCGTCACTTGGACCGTACTGTTGTTGCTCGCTACGGTTGGGGTATATCGTTGGAGTCGCATTCTGACGGGGCGTGTGCCGATAGGCAGTTTCCGGGCTGATCAGGTTGAGCGAGCAGATTGGTACATACGCGCGATGCGGGCACACGCGAACTGCGTCGAAACCTTCCGGATTTTGACGCAATTGTTTTGGGCTGTACGTTGGAAACGTGGCCTTTGTGAATGCGCTGGCAGTCGCGGTTCTGGTTGCCCGCATGATGCAATCGCTGGTGCACATATGTCTTGTTCAGACCAACACAGTAGCCATCCGTACGCTTCGGGTTCTTTTTCGTGCAGATCGTCAGCTTTCTGTGTTTGACTGGGATCCTGCTGATCAATCTGACTGGAAGCGCATAACCGGTTCCAGCGCGATTTAACCGATGGTTGATTGTTTCCACGCTTAAGGATAAGAGGCTATGCGTTAGGCGTGATGAAAAGGCGGCTCGCCACCGCGTGTTCGAATACTTTTGAAGCTACCCATGCTCGGCAACATTATTTTTCGGCAGCTGTTTGACGCTGCTTCGTCGACCTATACCTACGTGGTGGGCGACCCACAAAGCCTTGAGGCCGTGATCATCGACACAGTTTTCGAGCAGCACTTCCGCGATCACGCGCTGGTGGAGGAACTCGGCTTGCAGCTGCTCGCGGTGCTCGATACGCACTGCCACGCCGACCACGTGACGGGCGCGTGGTTGATGCAACAGGCGACCGGCTGCCGGATCGGCATTTCGAAACGCTACGGCGCTGTGGTGCAAGGGGCGGATCTGCGCTTCGATCATGGCGATCGGGTGGCGTTCGGGGAACGGTATCTGGAGGTGCGCGCTACGCCCGGCCACACCGAAGGATGCGTCACCTACGTGACCGACGACCACCGCATGGCGTTTACTGGCGACTGTCTGCTGATCCGCGGCGCTGGCCGCTGCGATTTCCAGCAGGGCAACGCCAGCACGCTGTATCGCTCCATCACCGAGCAGATCTTCAGTCTGCCGGACGACTGCCTAATTTTTCCCGGCCACGACTACAGTGGTCGCACCATGTCTTCGGTCGGCGAGGAGCGTGCGCACAATCCGCGCATCGGCGGCCATGCCGATGAGCGCGACTTTGTCGGCTTCATGGA
>DATBLC010000073.1:0-27463 GCA_036555515.1 Binatia bacterium | reverse complement strand
GAGGGCTATGACCACCTGCTCAATGATTACTCCGACGAGAGCTACCGTGCGGAGAAATCCTTTGTTAATGAGTCGCTAAACGCGCTGCGGCAGATTCCGACTTCCGATCTCGATCAAGACCAAGCCATCGACTACACCCTGCTCGAAGGCAAACTGACGATTCACAGCTACGAGCACGCTAAAGAAGACTACCGCCTCAAATGGCCCGACACCTATTCGCCCATCGACGCGATCTATATCCTCACGGTGCGTCAAACCAATGATTTTCCCGGCAATCTTTTGAGCCGGCTGCAGCGAACCCCGGCGGTACTCCGGCAAGGCATCACCAACCTTAGCCGAGACGACGCAAAACCGCCTAAACTCTGGACGGAGATGGCTATCGACGGAGCTAAAGGCGGCCTCAGTTTTCTAAACAACTTGCCCAACCACCCCAAAGTGCGGGCGCAGGTTAAAGATGCCGGCGCGCTGCGAAATGCCATTGCTAATGCCAAAAGCGCGATGGACGACTTTACGGCTTTCCTCGAAAGCGAACTCCTACAGCGCAGCCACGGCGTTTATGCAGTGGGCGCCGAGCACTACAATCTGCTGCTCAGGAAAAAGCATTTTTTGCAGCATGATGACCGAAGCCTTTTGGCTCTCGGCGAAGCCCTATTCGATAAGACCAAGAAAGAACTTTCCGATCTCGCCGAAGAGCTGGCGCCCGGTAAAGACATCGAGGAGGTCGCCCGGCGCATCCAAGACCACCATCCAGCCATCGACGAAGTTCTTGCGGTCTATCAAAAAGCCATGGAGGCGGCGCGGGACTTCGTCAAAGACAAAAAGCTCGTATCATTTCCGCCCAAAGAGGAGCTTTACGTCGTTCACACGCCTGAATTCCGCCGCCATGAGATTCCCTTCGCCGCTTATCTATCGCCGTCGCCCAAGGATCCGAATCAGGTCGGCTATTACTACGTTACCCCCGTTGCCGACGACGATCTGCTCCGCGAACATAACTGGGTAGGTCTAGAGAACACGTCGGTCCACGAGAGCTATCCGGGCCATCATCTCCAGTTTTCGGTCGCAAATTCGATTCCTGCCGCGTCCACGCTGGCGCGTTTGATGAACGAGTCGTCGGTGTTTTACGAAGGCTGGGCGCTTTACTGCGAGCAGCTTATGCAGGAGCAAGGATTCTTAAAGAGCAAGGAGCACCGCTTCGTGATGCTCAAAGACCGCCTCTGGCGCGCGCTGCGCATCATGATCGACGTTAAAACTCAGACCGGCGAGATGACCTACGACGAGGCCGCCGATCTGATGGTGCGCGAGCTTCATTTTCCACGCCAGCAGGCCTGCGGCGACTTGAACTGGTACAGCCAATCGCCCTCCGGGCCGATGGGCTACGCGCTGGGCTGGTCGATGATCAACCGATTGCGCGAACGAGAACAAAAGCGGCTTGGCGACAAATTCAATCTGCGAGAATTTCACGACAAGCTGCTCAGCGCGGGAAGCATCTCGCTACCGCTGGTAGAACAAAGACATTTCATCCAATGACCGGAAACCACCTGGAACTTCTGGAACCATTGGAACGGCTGAAACAACCGGCCGCGCTGATATCGTTCCAATGGTTCCAAACGTTCCAATCGTTCCAAATTTTGTGAAGACCAAGGGAAAAAAACGCCGCGGCCCGTTACTCGGCGCCCATATGTCCATCGCCGGCGGCGTCGGCAACGCGCTGCTCGCCGGCAAGAAGGTCGATTGCGAAGCGATTCAAATATTTACCAAATCATCGCGCCAGTGGGCGGCGAGGCCTTATACCGAAGAGGAGATCGGACAGTTCAAGATCAACCGGAAGAAAACCGGCATCACCAGCGTCATCGCGCATGATTCTTATCTGTTGAACCTGGGCTCGCCCGATTCTGCTCTACGCATACGTTCCATCGCGGCGTTCATCGATGAATTGGAACGCTGCGAGATTCTCGGCGTATCGAACCTGATCGCGCATCCCGGTGCCCATGTGGGCACGGGTGAGGCGGCAGGAATCAAAACCATTGCGAAGTCATTAAACGAAGTGCACACAGCCTGTCCGGGCTATAACGCCAAAGTCACCTTGGAGATCACCGCGGGACAGGGATCGAATCTCGGCTATCGTTTCGAACAGATCGCGAGCATCATCGACGCCACGAAACAAAGCGACCGCGTTCGGGTTTGCTTCGATACCGAACACGCTTTCGCGGCGGGTTATGACATTCGAACGAAAGAAGGCTATGAGAGAACGTTTGACGAATTCGACGATGCCATCGGAATCGACCTCCTCGCAGCCTTTCACCTGAACGACTCAAAAAAAGAGTTCAACTCCCGCGTCGACCGCCACGAGCATATCGGCAAGGGCTTCATCGGCGTAGAAGCATTTCGGCTGCTCATGAACGACGAGCGCTTCTGGGGCCTGCCCATGTGCCTGGAAACACCGAAGGGGCCGGATCTGAAAGAAGACCAAGAAAACTTGACGCTGTTAAAAAGCCTGATAAGGGCTGAAAGCTGAGATTAGCTCACTTTAACCTTTATCCTCTCCCTCCAGGAGGGCGAGAAAAACCAATCGGGACATGCACTGACACGTTGTTTTGACTCAGCGCACTCGTCTAATTACCCTCGCCCGCTATAACAGAGTAGCCCGGATGAAGTGCAGCGCAATCCGGGGTCACTCCCCCAACGGCATATCGGCCAAAGTTTCAACGCCAGCCCAATCCGCGCTTTCCACAAGATCCCGGATTAAATTTCATTCCATCCGGGCTACGTTAACTTGTGGTTAGTTCTCTGATCGCCCGTAGCCTGGATGCAGCGCAGCGAAATCCAGGAGCGAGATCGATGGGCCAGATCCCTGCGGGAGAGGGCGCCGAGGGCTCGACCATTTGGTCGAATGATTCGACGACTGCGTCGAATCGCCGCCGACTCCGGCTTTTTACTTGGATTAAATTCTCGAAATAATCGGCGCTTATGATTTTGGCGCGCCTGGCACGCCGCTTGCGCTAACAAGACATCGAGACGACTAAAGAAATGGAGGTGAAGAAAATGAAAAAACTTTTTAGCGCAATTGCGGTAGCGGGCGGCCTGACCTTGCTTGCTGGATCGGCAATGGCGCAATGGGGCGGCGGCCCTGGCGCCGGCCGGTTTGGCGGCATGGGACCCGGCATGATGGGCGGAGGCGGTAGAGGTTGGATGACTGGTGTGGCTCCGTGCGCGCAAGCGACCGAAGCGGCGGCGGAGATTACTGAGGAGAAAGCCAAAGAATTGGCCACCGCCTACGCCGATAAGTACCTCAAAGGCTTCACGGTCGAGCGCGTTCTTCCCTTCACCGGCCGGGTCCACACCATGTACTCGGTGGAACTGAGAAATGACGCCGGCGAAGCGCGAACACTGCGCGTGAATCCGTACGGCAACGTGATGCCTTTCGGCGGTCCATGGCGCCGCGGCTAACGCGGCCCGGCTAGGACTCACCGCGGAGGCTCTGAGGGCGCGGAGCCCTTCGACGGTCTCAGGGTGAGCGGCTTGCTTCCGCTCATGGTGAGCTTGTCGAACCATGCGACCTCGTGGTCGTGGGAAAAAATCGCCATTCGCCCTTCGACGGAGTCTCAGGACGAACGGCTAAGTACTTGAATGTCATTACGCCGTACCGTTCGTGCTGAGACTCTCGAAGCATGAATGAACGGATTTTTTCTCACGACCTTTGTCTCCGTGGTTGAGGCTCTTTTTTGCGCCCCCTATGCGGGTAGTGCCTCATTTTGAACGGTTGGAGTTGCTGGCCGACCAAAACAGAGATTCTTCGCTCCCGCTCAGAATGACATCGTGCCCTGCTATCATCCTGAACGCAGTGAAGGATCTCGAAACAAAATGAGTCACTACCCCTGCGCGCGGTCTCTTTCGTTTCTCACAGAGACGGTGCTAATAATGGACACCATCGATGCGTAAAGTCATTTTACCGCGCCACTTCGTATTCTCCGTTGCCCTGCTCCTGGTCCTTGTCTCCGTTTATATTTATTTTGAAGCGCAACGTCTGCAAGACGAGCTTCTGCGCCAGACCGAATCCAAGGGGCTGGCGCTGGCCGAGACGATGGAGAGCAGTATCCGCAGCGCCATTGTCGGCAATTCGTTGTTGGAAGATCTTGTCAGCCAGCGTTTGCTCGACAACGCCCGCCTGGTGGACCGGCTTCTGCGATTTCCCCCGGTGGACCGAAAGTTTCTCGAAGAAGTCGCTACATCGAACGGTTTGCGAAAGATCGACCTGCTGGACCTGAAGGGACAGCCGTTGGCGCAGGACTTGCCGAGTCCAACACGGCAACCAACGCCGGACATGATGGCCCGGATGCGCAAGTTTCACTCAGAGGAGTCATGGGCCGAACGTCAGGCAATGATGACTTATATGTGGGGCCGGCGCTGGCGTTTGCCGCAAGATGAACAACAGTCCCCACCGAAAGTGGCGGAGAAAAAGTTTTGGGAGGGCAGCGTTTTCGGCGTCGCCATCGGCGCGCGCAGTTTTCCCGGAATCATCGCCATTCACGCCGACGCCGACTATATCCTGAAATTTCGCAAAGAGATCGAGGTACAAAAACAGATTGAGGAACTTGGCCGTCAGGCCGATATCGAACACGTCGTCCTACTCGACAACAACTTTAAAATCCTGGCGCATTCGGACTCGCGCCTGATCAACCAGCGGCAGGATGACCCCTTTGTCGCCACGGTCAAATCGAGCGCCGCGCCGGGCCGCCGCATCGTGCAGCACAGCGACGGCTCCAGGCACTACGACGTCATCAAAGCGCTCAGCGTCAACGGTTCGCCCTTGGGTTTTTTGGAGATCGGTCTGTCTTTGAAGTCCACCGAAGAGGCCTGGCAGCGCAGCTTGCGATCCATGGTCGTCTTTGGCCTTGCCATTTTGGCGGTCGGGATACTGGGCATGGGCGCCATCTTCTATAATCAGCAGAGCCAACTACAAAAAATCCGCTCCCTGGAAGGGGAAATCAGCCGCAAGGAACGGCTCTCGGAGTTGGGGAATCTCGCTGCCACAGTCGCCCATGAAATCCGCAACCCGCTGAACTCGGTGTCCATGGGACTGCAGCGTCTCAAGGCGGAATTCTCACCGGCGCAGGAGCAGGAGAAGAACGAATACACCCACTTCCTGAATCTAATGCAGTCGGAGGTGCGCCGGCTCAATTCGATCGTCGAACAATTTCTTTCCCTGGCCCGGCCGCTAAACCTCAAACGCGAAGCGATCCAGGTCGACGATTTTCTGAAGGAGCTTACCCTGCTGGCAATGCAAGACGCGAGGTCATCGGGCGTGGAGATCGATCTTCGTGTCGCTCCCCATCTTTGGCCCCTACCGGCAGACCCAGACTACCTCAAGCAGCTGCTGCTCAATCTAATCCTCAATGGCGTTCAAGCCATGCCCCAAGGAGGAACATTGACCCTCGACGCCGGGGCGGATAAGAATCATCTTCAAATCACGGTCGCCGACCGCGGTGGCGGGATAGACAGCGAAACTTTGAAAAAAATTTTTGAGCCCTATTTTACGACTAAACCGAACGGTTCCGGGCTGGGGCTAGCTATCGCTCGCCGGATTGCCGAAGCCCACGGCGGCACGATCACCGTGGAGAGCGAACCGCAGCGCGGCAGCCGCTTTCGGGTCCTGCTTCCATACCCGGCCGCCGAGGCTTAGATGTCCGACTTTTTCCGCATCCTGGTGGTCGACGATGAGGCCGCCCAGCGTGAGCTGATCAGCGGCTATCTGAAAAAGCAAGGCTATGAAGTTTTCGCTGCCGCCAACGGCGAGCAGGCGCTTAAACATTTCCGCCAAGAGCCGTTTGAATTGATCCTTACCGATCAACGAATGCCCACTCTTTCCGGGCTGGACCTGCTCAAAGCCGCGCGCGCCATCAATCCCGAAACCAATGTCATCGTGATGACGGCCTATGGGAACATTGAAACCGCCGTGGAAGCCATGAAGGAGGGCGCCGCCGATTACCTGACCAAACCTCTTAACCTTGACGAGCTGAGCCACCGGATCGAGCGCATACGAGAACGGCAGCGGCTGTATGCGGAAAACAAAGAATTGCGCGAAGAGCTGAGACAGCGCCACCGCATCGAAAATATAATCGGCGAAAGCGGCCAGATGCTCGAGGTGATTTCTCTGGTGGGACGAGTGGCGCCCAGCGAAGCCACAGTCTTGATCCGCGGCGAGAGCGGCACGGGCAAGGAACTCATCGCCAAAGCCATCCACTATGCGAGCCCAAGGGCAACGAAACCGCTGATCCGCGTCAATTGCGCGGCTCTGCCGGAAAACTTGCTGGAGTCCGAACTGTTCGGTCATGAGAGAGGCGCGTTTACCGGCGCCATAGCCAGCCGCAAGGGGCGCTTCGAGCTCGCCGACGGAGGAACCCTGTTCCTTGACGAGATCGGCGACCTGCCGCCGCACCTCCAGGCGAAGCTTCTCCGCGTGCTGCAGGAAAGGGAGTTTGAACGCGTCGGTTCGAGCAAGCCGCTGTCGGTCAACGTGCGGATGCTGTCGGCCACGCACCGGGATCTGGAAGCACGGATCAAGACCGGGGAGTTCCGAGAAGACCTTTATTATCGGCTCAACGTAGTGACGATCATGTTGCCGCCCCTGCGCGAGCGCCGACCAGATATTCCCGCACTCATGGACCATTTTCTTCGTCTGTTCGCGCAGAAGAACGGCAAGGTCATCCGCGGCTTTACTCGCGAAGCGCGCAACGCTTTATTGCGTTACGATTTTCCAGGGAACGTCCGGGAGCTGGAGAATCTGATCGAACGCGCCGTGGTCCTCACCCGAGACGACGTGATAGGACGCGGCGATATGCCCCTCACGCTGGAAGAGTCGGAAGCCAAGAACGATCAAGAAACCCGTCTCGTCGCCGTCGTGGAAGGGCTTGAAAGGCGCATGATCAAAGATGCGCTCGCGCAGGCGGGGGGAATTCAAACGCGCGCGGCGGAAGCGCTCGGCATCACCGAGCGCGCCCTGCGCTACAAACTGAAAAAGTATGGTTTCCAGGGAGAGGACCCGGATCCCTCTAAGCCGCGGGAACCGTAATCCCCGGAAAGAAGTATTGCACGGCGAGGCCGATGACGTAGCCGAGTCCCGCCGCCCCGACGGCGATTACAAAAAATTGCGCGCCCGAGCGAAACTGCGATTGCGCCGCAAGCTTTCCTTTGAAGGCGCCGACGCCGAAGAGCGTGATAGCGGAAAGCGCGATGGAGAGATATAGCGCAATCATGCCTTTGAGCGCGAGGTACGGCAGAATCGGAACCAGGGCGCCGAAGACAAATGACAGCCCCATGACCGCCGCTGCTTGGAGCGGTTGATTGATTTCCGCCGATCCGAGGCCAAAAACTTTTTCCTGAAACGTCCGTAGAAACACCTGCTCCTGGCGCAGCAACTGTTTGACGACACCGTAACTCTGCTCGCGCGTGAGGCCTTCCTGGCTCAAGGATTTTAGCAATCCTTCGGCCGCTATGTACGGTTCTTTCTCCGCCAGGCGTTCCGCCTCGCGCAATTCCTTGTCAAAAATATCCTTCTGCGCGTTTGACGAAAGATAGGAACCCGCGGCCATCGAAATCGCGCCGGAAAACATCGCTGTAAGACCGGTGATAATCACGACGGTATTGCTCTCGGTCGCGCCCTGAATGCCGGCGAGCAATCCCACGGTGCTGATCAGACCGTCCTGTATGCCGAAGACGAATTCCCGGACGCGCGCCCGTTTTTCGATCAGCTCTTTTTTTTGTTCGATGGCCTGGAGGGACATGGTCGAATTAGAATTCAGTTCAAGGTTCCGAGTTCAAGGTTCAAAGTTTAGAATCCGGATTTGACACCTTGAACATTGAACGTTGAACCTTGAACAAAAAACACCGCTCGCCTCTCGACCGACAGTAAGATGAGCTGTGACTGTCCCAAGAATAGTTCTCAGTAGCGCAGCCCGAGATCGCCGGTAGCGTCGCCGGGCCGCCAATCGGCGGGACAGAGCCGCTCTGTGCGTAGCGCCTTGAGCACGCGCAGGGTCTCCTCGACGCTCCGGCCGACATTGGTGTGGCTCACAACAATGTAGGTAGCCTGTGCCGATGGGTTTAAAATAAAAGTGGCGCGCAAACTGACTCCTTCTTTTTCGTCCAGGACGCCGTAAAGCCGGCTGAGTGATTTTTGTTCATCACTGAGAAGCGGGCAGTCAACCCCGCCCAATTCGTCGGCCCACTTACGATGGCTGTCGATGGAGTCGACGCTGACACCGATGACTTCAGCTTGCTCGGCGCGAAATTCTGCGGCCATTTTGCCGAACCCGGTTACTTCCGTCGGACAGACAAAAGTAAAATCGGCGGGATAAAAAAACAGCACGACCCATTTTCCCTTCAGGCTCTGCAGCGAGTAATCCGCGACTTTTCCCGCCCAAATTCCCTTCAAAGTGAAATCCGGTGCCCTTTGGCCAATTTGTAACATGACTATGCCTTCCTATTGTAGTTTCCAACGGTTGCTGAAAAAATCCTACGGTTCGTCGCGCGCCATAACTGGAGTAAAGGGTAATGGAGCGATCGGTTCCGGACCAATACTCCAGTACTCCGATACTCCAACACTCCATTATTCCAACAGTGTTTTCGATTGGGTTTGCCACAAAGAAAACCCGTCCTTCGCCGCCGCGGAGGCCGAAGTGATCCACGGCGCCTGGGCCTTGCCGCCTTCGAGAATTCCCAAAAAGTAAACCCGTAGCATTTGTTCCATCAGCCGGGGCAGCGGGAGATCGCGCCTGGGCTGATACCATGTATAAATCCAGTTCATCATCCCAAAGAGCGAAAACGTCGCCACCCGAAGGTCGATGGCTTGCCCGCCTTCCCGGTCTTGCAGTTCAGCGACGAGGTCCATGATGACCTTCACGTAGCGGCGTTTGAGCACCAGGATTTTTTCGTTGAACTCTCCGGTCAACGACTCATCTTCGTGGGCCATCACTTTCATCTCGTGCATATTATGCAAAAAAAAGCTCAGGTGATTCTCGGCGAATACGCGAATGCGCGTGCGCGCGTCCATTTCCACGCCGGCCGCCCGCTCCCATCGGTCGAGCAAAGTGACAAAGCAGCGCTCTTGGATGAGGTAGAGCAGCTCTTCTTTGGTCGTAAAATAATAGTACAACCCGGCCAGGCTCATTTTGGTGGCGCGCGCGATGGCGCGCACCGAAGTGCGGTGAAAGCCTTTCTCGGCGAATATTTTCGCCGCCGTCTTGAGGATATGTTGCAGCTTTTCGTCGTAGTGACGAGTTGCCGGTTCAGAGCGGATGGACATGGGTTTGACGATATTTGCAAATCGCCTCCGGGGTGTCAAACGACGCTTCTCCGTTCAGGGAGCAGCGTCGTCTTGAACCGACAGACTATGTGAGAACTCCGTTCACGGTTCCCTCCAGCGTCGCTCAGGATAGGCTGGCTCACCACGAACGGATGCATACTAGTCAACATTTAGCCATTTGCCCTGCCCCTCCGACAGGCGGAACTAAAGGCTGTCGAGGGGCCTCTCCTAAGGCGTCTCGAAGGATCGAAGGGCTCCTAAAGAGTTTTCACACGGTTTGATGAAGGGAAGGATTTATCGGCTCGTTGATCCCAGCCAATCCAGATTAGTGATGCCAAAGTTCACTTAGTTTCTTTAGAGTTCTCCATCCAAGTAACCCTTTTCTTGAAACCCCCAGATCCATAGTGTATGTCTAAAAACTCCAGCGCCATGGTATACGAGAATGTCATTGTTGAAAAAGACGGCGCCATCGCCGTCGTCACGTTGAACCGCCCACAGGCGCTGAATGCGCTCTCCTACAGTCTGGTGAAAGATTTGTCGCTGGCACTGCAGGCGCTCGATGAAGATGACGAAGTTCGAGTCATGATCGTTACCGGCGGCGAGAAGGTTTTCGCCGCCGGCGCGGATATCAAAGAGATGGCCAACCTGGGCCCCTTTGATCCGCCCGTTGTCGAACGGCTGGCCTACCGTGACCGGATCAACGAAATCTCCAAACCGGTCATCGCCGCCGTCAGCGGCTTCGCCCTCGGCGGCGGCTGCGAACTGGCCATGAGCTGCGATATCATCATCGCCTCTGAGAGCGCCCGCTTCGGCCAACCGGAAGTGAATCTGGGCATCATTCCAGGCAGCGGCGGCACGCAGAGATTGACCCATCTGCTCGGCAAGCACCGGGCGATGGAATTGATCC
This sequence comes from Binatia bacterium, assembly GCA_036555515.1. GTDB lineage: Bacteria > Desulfobacterota > Binatia > UBA9968 > UBA9968 > DATACQ01. The sequence continues at coordinate 17,255 of DATBLC010000073.1, read as the reverse complement.
TGACCGGAGAGTTCTTGAGCGCAGTGGACGCCGAGCGCCTTGGCCTGGTTAATCGCGTCGTGCCGGTGGAACTATTACTCGAAGAGGCCAAAAAAGTCGCCGGGAAAATTGCCGCCAAACCCGTGCTGGCGGTCCGGGCGGCGAAGCAATCCGTTCTCAAGGCAGCCAATGCGCCCCTCGACGAAGGCCTCGACTTCGAGCGCAAGTCCTTCTATCTGTTATTATCATCGGAAGACCGCCGAGAGGCCATGAGAGCTTTCTTGGAGAAGCGCAAGCCGGAACTCAAAGGGCGCTAAGGCATACCAGCCGTGAGCTACGAAACCATCATCTACGAGAAAGAGAGCGGCCTCGCCACCATCACGCTCAACCGCCCACAGTCGCTCAACGCCTTTGTGCCGCAGATGAACCAGGAAGTTTTCGACGTTCTGAAAGACGGCGAGCGCGACAAGGAGGTCCGCTGCGTGATGATCACCGGCGCGGGGCGCGCTTTCTGTGCCGGACAGGACCTTAAAGGCCGAACGCCGGGGCAGAAAGGCTCCCTGGGCGCGTCGCTGCGCGAAAAATATAATCCGATGATCCGCCAGATCCGGCAGATGGAAAAGATCGTCATAGCGGCGGTGAACGGCGTGGCGGCCGGCGCCGGCTGTAATTTTGCGCTGGCCTGCGACCTGCGCATCGCATCGGACGAGGCCAAATTTATCCAATCGTTCGTGCGCGTCGGTCTGGCGCCGGACTCCGGCGGCAGCTTCATCCTTCCGCGCCTGGTTGGTTTGAGCAAGGCGATGGAGTTGTTGCTGCTCGGCGACACAGTGGACGCCCAGGAAGCGCAGCGCATCGGGCTTGTCGCGCGGGTTTTTCGCGCCGCTGATTTTGCCAGATCGGCAAAGGAAATCGGCGAGCGAGTGGCCAAAGCGCCGCGTGCCATCGGTCTGATCAAGCGCGCGGTGAACCACGCGAATCTGACCACTCTGGAATCGGATCTCGAATACGAAGCCTACTTGCAAGAGATCGCCGGTAGAAGTTCGGACTACGACGAAGGCGTACGCGCGTTTTTGGAAAAGCGGACGCCGGTGTTCACCGGTAAGTAGTTTCGCGTTCCTCGTTTGTGGTTTCTAGTTCCAAGAAACTGAATTGTTAAAGATATTATGGCCAACGAAACACAAATAATCGGCGTGCTCGGCGCGGGGACCATGGGCGCTGGCATCGCCCAGGTAGCCGCGCAAGCCGGCTTCGAAACACTGATTTATGACATCAAGCAGGAGTTTATCGAGGCAGGCGTTGGCCGCATCGCGAGTTTCTTGCGCGGCAGCCGCGAACGGGGCAAAATTTCGGCCGAAGAAGAGCACGCCATCTTGAACCGCTTGCGCGCCACCACCAAGCTCGAAGACTTTAACGGTTGCAGCTTGGTTGTCGAGGCGGCGCCGGAAAAACTGGAGCTCAAACGCGATCTTTTCAAGCAGCTCGATGGAATCTGCGGCGCCGAAACGCTCTTGGCGACCAACACCTCCTCGTTCTCCGTGACCGCCATCGCCGCGAGCACGCAGCATCCCGAACGCGTTCTCGGCCTGCATTATTTTAATCCGCCGCCCCTGATGGCCCTGGTAGAGGTGATCCAGGGTGACCGCAGCGCGCCGGAAACGATCGAGAAGGCAACCGATCTGATGCGTCGGATGGGCAAGACCCCGGCCCGAGCCAAGGATACGCCCGGCTTCATCGTCAATCGCATCGCCCGGCCCTTTTATAACGAAGGATTGCGCGTTCTTGGCGACGGCGACGCTACGGTTGAAACCATCGACCGCATCATGAAACAGGCGGGAAATTTTCGCATGGGCCCCTTCGAGCTAATGGACTTGATCGGCAACGATATCAACTTCGCGGCTACCGAGTCGCTTTACCGCTCTTACTTCGAAGACCCGCGTTTTCGCCCAAGCCCGGTCCAGCAAAAGATGGTCCTGGGCGGCAACCTCGGGCGCAAAACCGGCCGGGGGTTTTACGTTTATGGCGGAAAATAGCGTCACCATCATCGGCGAAAGCCGGCTTGCTCAGGAGCTTGCCGCTCTGTGCAAAGAGAAGGGGCTAAGCGTGTCTTTATCGGCGCGGCCTAGCGATCTCTCGTCAACCACGCCTTTGGTCGTCGAGACTCTCGCTCAGGATACCGAGCGCAAGAAGGGCATCCTGCAAAAGCTCGATAATTTTCTTTCCCCGGCAACGGTGCTCGTCGCTTCATGCTTGGGTTCCGCCGTGACCCATCTGGCCGCGCCGCTGAAAAAGCCCGAACGCGTGGTCGGCTTCGCGACGTTTTACCCGCTCAAGGACCGTAAGGTGGTCGAGCTGGCCGCCGGCATGCGCAGCGCGGAAAGAGCCGCGCAAAAAGCCGAAGAGTTATTCAGAGCCTTGGGCAAGGAAACCGTGCGGGTGAAAGACGCGGCGGGTCTCACCTTTCCGCGTATCTTGAGCTTGATCGTCAACGAAGCGGCGCGGGCGTTAGAAGAAGGGGTGGCCAGCGCTGAAGAAATCGACGTCGCCATGCGCCTGGGCGTGAATTATCCGCAAGGCCCGCTAAAGTGGGCGGACCAGATCGGCCTGGACGAAGTGTTGGCCGTGCTAGAAGGATTACAGAAAGAGACCGGCGAAGACCGCTATCGTCCGGCGCCGCTACTGAGCAAGCTCGTGACCGCCGGTTTTACCGGTGAAACTGCTGGCAGAGGTTTTTACTTGTATTCGGAAGGTCAGGTGAAATTATGAAAGAAGCCGTCATCGCTGAAGCCGTGCGCACGCCCATGGGCCGTCACGGGGGGATTTTGAAGGATGTCCGCACCGACGATTTGGCCGCTTACATCATCGCCAAGATGGTTGACAAAACCGGCATCGCCAAGGAAGAGATCGAAGATGTCTATTTCGGCTGCACTAATCAGGCGGGCGAAGACTCGCGCAACGTCGCGCGCAACGCCGCGCTGCTTGCCGGCCTGCCCTATACGATTCCCGGCGCCACGGTGAATCGTTTGTGCGGCTCGGGCATGGAAGCGATCAATCAAGCGGCCCACTCCATCGCCACCGATAACGGCGAGGTTTATGTCGCTGGCGGTGTCGAAAGCATGACCCGCGGGCCCTGGGTAGTAGGCAAGCCAGCCAATGCCTTCCAGCGCGGCGACGTGCAGATGTACGACAGCTCGCTGGGGTGGCGTTTTCCCAACAAGCGCATGGGCGAGCTGTATTCGCTGATCAACAACGGCGAGACCGCTGAAAACGTCGCCGAAAAATACAACGTCAGCCGCGCGGACCAAGACGCGCTGGCGTTGGCCAGCCATCGAAAAGCCATTCAGGCGCAGCAGGAAGGCCGCCTGAAAGATGAAATAGTTCCGTTCGCAATACCGCAGCGAAAGGGCGCGCCGCTGGTTCATGACAAAGACGAGGGACCGAGAACCGACACGACGCTGGAGATCCTGGCGGGGTTACAACCCGCGTTCAAGAAAGGCGGCACGGTGACCGCGGGAAACTCGTCGCCGCTTTCCGACGGCGCCGCGGCATTGCTGGTTACAACACCGCAAAAAGCGGAGCAATTGAAACTCAAACCATTGGCGCGCATCGTGGCCTCCGCCGCCGCCGGCGTCCATCCAAACTACATGGGCATCGGCCCGATACCGGCGGCACAAAAGGCGCTGAAACGCGCCGGCCTCACCATCGAAAAGATCGACCTCGTGGAAATCAACGAAGCCTTCGCTGCGCAGGTGCTCGCGTGCGCGCGCGAGCTAGGCATCGATCTCAACAAACTCAACGTCAACGGCGGCGCCATCGCGCTGGGCCACCCGCTGGGCTGTAGCGGCGCCCGGATCGTGACGACGCTGGTTCACGAGATGAGAAAACGCGGCAGCCGCTACGGTCTCGCCACCATGTGCATCGGCGTCGGCCAAGGCATCGCCACGGTCGTCGAACGTATGAGTTAAAGGCGAACCGGGCGCACGACTCTCACTCATGGGTTCTTGCCCATGAAATCTTCCGAACCTTCAAGGATCGCGGAAAAAGATTTTCGTGCCCCGAAAAGCCGCCATGAATATTTCCCTAAAGCGCGTTATGGTCCCGCTCGCGCTGCTGGCCGTCGCAGGCGCAGCCGTATTGCTTTCCGTCGGCATTGTCGCCCACAAGCAACGCGGTGAAGTTCAGCGCGAACTGCAAAAGCTACTCGGCAACGATGGCAGTTTTATAGCGGTGCAGGCGAGTCTGTGGGGCGGCATCGGCTTTACGGTGAAGGATTTTCGCATCGCCGACAATCCGCAGTTTGCCGCCACTCCTTTCCTCCAAGCGCGAGAGCTCCGCCTGGGCGTGAGTTTATGGCACCTATGCCTCGGCCGATTCGTGATCAATGCCTTAACATTCACCCAACCTGAATTGCAGATCATCACCAACGAAGACGGGTTTTTGAACGTCACCGCGCTGACGACTCGCAAGAAAGAACTGGCCGCGTTTCCCAGGCTACCCACGGGCTCACCGGAAAGAAAGAGCGCTCCGGTGAGTTTTCACATCACGCGGCTCAAAGTGGTCGACGGGCGTATCGACTTCATCGACCGCTCGATTAGCGCGCCCGCGGAGTTGCAAATCAAGAAAATCGATCTGGATATCGGTGGACTGGATCTTGCGGCGCGAGCCAAAGTCAAACTGGCGGCTTCTCTCACCGAGGGACTCGGCCACGACTTGAACATTGAAGGAGAGATAGACCCTCCCGCGCGCGAGCGCAACTGGGCGCAGCAACCGGTCAATCTGGAAATGCAATTTGACTCTCTGTATCTACCGACGCTCGCCCGCGCTATCCCTTTTCTGCGCGACCGTGTTCCCCGAGAATTCGATATTACCGGCCCCATGTACCTCCAAGCGAAACTTTCCGGCAGTCTGCAACAACCCCGCTTCACCGGTATCACGCTGAAAATCCCCTTTTTGGGTTCCTCGGAATACAACGCCGTTTTCGAAGGCAAGGCGGAATTCGCCCAAAGCCGCCATTGGGAGGACGCGTCCATAGGCGGAAAATTGACCTTGAGCGCGATCAGCTTGTCCGAGTTCCGCAGGCTACCATTGCTGCGGCAAACCCTGCCTGCCGATTTTGCCGCTGATGGATCGGTGAATGTCTATAGTCGCTTTGAAGGAACCTGGAACCAGCTGCGCATGGGCGCCCTGGTCGAAGCCGAAAGGAGCGAGTTTCGTTTTCCCGGCTGGTTCCACAAACCGGCGGGCAAACCGGCCGAACTGCGCGCGCAGATTTCGCGGCACGAAGGCGGCTTCGCACTCCATCCGTCGGCGATCAACCTGGGGGAAGCGAAAATGCTTGTTTCCGGGGCGCTGACGCAAGGTCAAGCGCCACGGCTATCGATAAAGCTCAGCGCCGGTCAAAACTCGCTCAAATCTTTGGAGCCGTTCCTGGCATCGCCAACCTTCGACGGGTTCGCCGGCAACGTCGGCTGCAACTTATTGCTCGAAAAGAATTTGGCTGCACCGGCCAACGGCTGGGCGACTCGCGGCGTCTTGAATCTGGACCAGGTCGCCTTGCGCCATAAAGCGAGCGCTAAAAAAATCGATCATCTCAATGGATCGGTGTTATTTTTCGGCAACCATGCGCGCGCGCAAAATCTTTCCTTTCGTCTCGGTTCGTCGGCGCTGAGCGCCACCCTCGATATCGCCGACCTTAATCGGCTAAGCGGACGGTATGCGCTACGGTCGCCAGACCTGAATTTGGCGGACATCCCGCTTCCCGCCCGCGGCGTTGCGGGGCGTCTCAAGAATGTTGTTGCCAGCGGCGAGATGATTTTCGGAGACAACCTACAGCGCCTCCAGGGATCTCTAGCTTCGTCGGAAGGCACCTTCCGGGATATACCGTATCGAGACTTGCAAACGGACATAGAATGGTCGACCACGGGTGTCAGTATCAAAGAACTTCGCGTCGGCGCTTTTAATGGGGAGTTGCGCGGTGGGGGCGCATGGAACTTCGGCGGCGCACAAGCCGCCACTCTGCGCTTTGCGCCGCGCCTCGACGCCCTGAGCGTGAATGAACTATTGCAGCAATTGGCGCCGGACTTAAAAGACCGGTTCGATGGAAGACTCGACTTTCGCGGCGAATTCGCCGCTAACGCGCCACCCGGCGAGAGGTTCCGGCCGATGTTCAAAGGATCGGGAGCAACGTTGATACGCAACGGCAGGATAAAAGATTTCAACTTGCTCGCGCAGCTGTTTTATCGTGGCGGCGGCCAAGGGCAAGGCGCCAAAGACGCAGAGAGCGTTTCGGAAAATCTCGCGACCGCCGTCAAGCGGGAGGATACTCCGGTGGATGATTTCAAAGCCACGCTAGTCTTTGAGGGGCAACGCGCTCGCACCGACAATCTCGTTATTTCCACTCCCGAATACGACATCAGCGGCGCTGGCTGGATCGGCTTCGACGGGGTCACGCACTTTAACGGACTGCTAGTTTTTTCGCCAAGCGTCACCCGGGAGCTGCAGCACGAATACGGGGTGATCCGCTACTTTCTCGACCGCCAAGGCAGGCTCGCGGTTTCGTTCCGTCTCGACGGCAAACTGCCCAATGTTAGAATCCGCCCGGAAAATCGCGCCCTGGCCCAGGCCTTCCGTTGGGGCACCTGGCAACGCGGCAATGGCTTTACCGGACGGGACAAAGGAAGCGGAAAAAATTGGCTGCACGATTCCCTCGACAGGTTTCTGAACCGCTGAGGTGCCGCCATGACAGATCTACAGCTCATTTATCTAGCCACGCCGCCGCAGCACATCGCTTACGTCAAGTTTGTTTTTGAGTCCTACGAGGAAGTCGGTATCATCCGCACCGTCGACCGCAAGAGCGCGGTGATCGTGCTCCTGGCGATGCGCGACTTCGTCGAAACCGCGCGCGCGATTCTTGAATTTCTCAAGAAAGACATTCCTCTACAAGAAATCTCGGCGCCGGCCGGCACGGCCGATGACTGGTTCATGAAAGAGCTCGCCGATGAGTTACTTGGTGAACCGAAAATGGATTGAGAATATTGTGACTCCGAGCGAAGCATGCCCGTTGATCGTTGACTCGCTTCCAGTCGTTCCAATAGTTCCAAGCGTTCCAGTCGTTGGTTTGTTTGGGTTGAACGGCTGGAACGACTGAAACCTTTGGAACCTGACTTCTTTTTGTTGATTGCAAACCCGTGCGAAGCGTTTCATGCTTGAGCCATGACCCCCGATGAGCATCCAGATCCTGCCAACGCGCAACAACGGATCCTAAACCTTCTCGCCAAAAAGCCCAAATTGCGTCTAACACCGGCGGAGATCCAAAGGCGCGGCGGCTTTTCGCCGAACGAACTCCAGCACATTATCGATGCTCTACGCGAGCTGTGTCGCGAAGGCCGGCTGGTGCGATTGAAAAAGAACCACTACGGTCTGCCAGACGGCCAGAATCTCGTAACCGGAAGAATCCATGCCCATCCAGACGGTTATGGTTTTCTGATCCCGGACGACAAAAACGTTGAAGACATCTACATCAACCGCCGCGAAATGCGCCGCGTCATGCACGGCGACCGGGTGATGGTGCGGGTGGACCGCAAACAACGGGGCGGAAGCGAAGCTCACATTGCCCAGGTCGTCGAACGCGCGCAAAAACGACTGATCGGAACCTATGATGAATTCGACGGCAAGGGCTATCTGATCCCGATGGATCGGAGGGTGGCCACCGCCATCCCCCTGACGCGCGCTGCTGCCAACACCGAAAAGGGTCAGGTGATCGCCGTGGAGATCTCCAAATACGGCAGCGCGCTGTCACCGCCGCAGGGAGAGCTGCTGCAAGTCATGGGCAGCCCCGACGACCCCGAAGTGCACGCCCAGTCGGTGATCTTTCGCTATGGCCTGACAACCAAGTTCCCCGAAGCCGTGCACCGAGAAATCGCCGCAAGCTCGTTTGCTATCGGTGCCGAGGAAGTCGCGCGCCGCGCCGACCTGCGCGAGCTGCCCATCGTCACCATCGACGGCGAGACGGCGCGCGACTTCGACGACGCCGTCTTCGTGCGCCGGCAAGGCGATCATTACGAGCTGTTTGTTGCCATCGCCGATGTCGCCCATTACGTCAGGCCGGACAGCCCGCTCGATCAGGAAGCCTACAGCCGAGCCACCAGCGTTTATTTTCCCGACCGGGCAATTTCCATGCTTCCCGAAGCGCTTTCCAACGGCATCTGCAGCCTGAATCCCGACGAAGACCGACTCACCAAAACCGCCTGCATGAAAATCAATTTGCACGGCGAAGTGATTGGCAGCCGGTTTTTCGATTCGGTCATTCGCAGCCATGCGCGCATGACCTACACCGAAGTGCGCAAGATTCTCGTCGATAAGGATTCCGAATGCACCAGCCGCTACGCCGATCTGGTGGAGCAGTTCAAGCTGATGGAAAAGATTGCGCTGCTGCTTTACGAACAGCGGCGGAACAGAGGCAATCTCGATTTCGATTTGCCCGAAGCTGAGATCATACTCGATCTTCAAGGTATGCCGGAGAATATCGTGCGCGCCGAGCGGAACATTGCGCACCGCATTATTGAAGAATTCATGATCGCGGCCAATGAAGCCGTCGCGCGCCACTTGCGAGACCACGATCTTCCCCTGCTCTACCGCGTGCATGAAGGACCCGACCAAGAGGCTTTGGAAGCCATCGCGCCGTTTTTACTCAGCCTGGGTTACCGTTTGCCGCTGAAGAAAGAAAAAATCGCGCCCTTGGAAATTCAAAGTTTGCTGGAATCCGCGCGCGGCAAACCCGAAGAGCGCTTGCTAAACCGCGTGCTGCTACGTTCCATGAAGCAGGCGATTTATCAGCCCGAGAACATCGGTCATTTTGGACTTGCGTCAAGCTGCTACACCCATTTCACCTCGCCCATCCGACGCTACCCGGACCTGATCGTGCACCGGATGTTGGACAACGCGCTAGTGGGAGAGAAACTTAAACCCAATCAACGCGAGGACCTGCTGCGTTACTTGCAGGAAGCCGGCAAACATACTTCCGAGCGCGAGCGCCATGCCATGGATGCCGAAAGAGAAATGCTCGACCTCAAAAAGGCCCAGTTCATGATGAACAAAATGGGCGATGAATTTACCGGGTTCATCAATAGCCTGGCCAGCTTCGGCTTCTTCGTCGAACTCGACGATTACTTTATCGAAGGACTGGTGAAACTCTCCTCGCTCACCGACGACGAGTACGATTATTACGAGAAGGAATACGTCATCAAAGGGCGGCGCCGCGGAAAAAAGTATCGCCTCGGCGACATCGTCCGCGTCAAAGTCGCGCGCATCAACGCGTTCCGCAGCGAGATCGATTTCGAACTTGTTCCGACAAGCGAGGCCAGCCGCTCGTAAACCCCGTACCACGGACTTACGTCCTTGGCTTGGGCATTATGTTTAACGGGATTTCAGAACATTCATCCCGGCACTCGCGTACGGGGCGTTCTGTGGTACGGGGTAAACTTCCGTGCGCAGGCTTATAGCAACTCGGAAAACTCCGGACGGTACTTGGCCAACCCGGAAACGCCTTTCATCGCAGACTCGTCCAAAAACAGAATCATGAACAGATTGTCCGGCACGCCCCATCGACAGTGTATGCCGCGGGCGCCGGCGGGACGAAAGCCGAATCTCGGGTAGTACTCCGGGTGTCCCAGCACGACGATAAAGGGGTAACCGCGTATTTTTAGCTCCTCATTACCGGCGCGAATCAATTCGGTGCCGATGCCTTTGCGTTGATGTCCGGGAAGCACAGCCATCGGACCCAGGCCCGCGCCAGCCAATTCTTTGCCGTTGCAACTGATGGTTACGGGACTGTACAAAATATGGCCCGCCACCTTTCCACCAACCGTCGCGACGAGCGACAGCGAGATACCGCCATTTGCTCGCAGCGCGTCAACCAATGCGCCTTCTCGGGCTCCACCGAAGGCTGCGAGATTGAGCGCCCGAATCGCCTCGATATCATCGGGTCGCTCACCGCGAACGTTGATCGCATTCGGGTTCATAGATTTTATTGGCGCCACAAACGAGTCGTTCAAAAAGTTCCAATCGTTCCGAACGTTTTGCACCCGGATTCCGCAGTTGCGCTCGACAGGAAGCGCGAGGCGTAACCCTTCCGTAGCAAAGTCTCATCCGGAGGCTGATCCGCCTGTGGCGGAGATGCCGTCTGCTTCTGAGCAGACATCGAGCAACGGTGCTTCGACCGAACGTTAAAGCCCGTAATAACGAAGTGCGAAAGCGCAAAATGACTTTGCAATTTTACAGTTGGACGCCTTCGCTACTCCAGAGTTCCACCTCGCTTGCCAGCTCTCGGTCTAACTGCGGAATCCGGGTTGAACCAACTACCCAGCCTGAAAAACTTCGCGCGCTTATTCGTAGCGCAGCGCTTCGATGGGATCCAGGTTGGCTGCTCTTTTGGCGGGATAAAAGCCGAAGAAGACGCCTATGGCGCCGGAGAAGAGAAAAGCGATGGCGACTATGGCAGGATCGATGAGCGTCGGCCAGTTGGCCCATTGTTTGAGCAGCTCGGAGCTGCCGATGCCGAGTAAAATTCCGATGCAACCGCCGGTGGCTGCCATGACCACCGCCTCGACGAGAAACTGCAACATAATGTCTCGGCTGCGCGCGCCCACCGCCATGCGGATGCCGATCTCGCGGGTGCGCTCGGTAACGGACACCAGCATGATATTCATAATGCCAATTCCGCCCACTAGCAGCGAAATTCCCGCGACACTGCCGAGCAGCACGGCCATCACTCGGGCGCTGGTGGTCGCCGCCTCGGTGATATCTGACAGATTGCGCACGTTGAAATCGTCCTCCCGTTCCGGACCGATGCGGTGGCGCTGGCGCAAGAGCGACGTGATTTGTTCCTGCGCCTCTTGCACCCGCTCGGCGTTGACGGCCTTTACCACGATGCTTTGCAGCCAGGTGATGCGCATGAGCCGTTTCTGCATCGTCGTGTAAGGAATCATTACCGTATCGTCTTGATCCGATCCTTGCCCGGTCTGGCCCTTGGGCGCGAGCATGCCGACCACGCGAAAGGGAATATTGCGAATCCGGATCACCGCGTCGATGGGGTCGTCGTTGCCAAACAAATTGCGCACGACGGTCTCTCCCAGCACTACCACCTTTGCCGCGCTCTCCAAATCTCCGTCGTGCAGGAATCGGCCTTCTGCGATCTGCCACTCGCGAATCTGTTGAAACTCCGGCGCCACGCCTTGCACGAGCGTGCCCCAGTTTAGATTGCCCGCAACCAATTGTTCCGGCCGGCGCAAGACCGGCGAGGCGTAAGCGACGGCCCGAACTTCGCGTATCATCGCCCTGGCATCGCCGTCCACTAGAGTGTTGACACTGCCAAAACCAACGCGAACCCCGCCCTGATTCGAAGTGCCCGGCACGATGATGAGAACGTTGGTGCCCAGACTGGCAATTTGCGCGCGAATCGTCGACTTCGCGCCCTCACCGATGGCCACCATGGCGATCACCGCGCCGACGCCAATGATGATGCCGAGCATCGTCAGAAACGCGCGCAGCTTGTTTCGCGCCAACGCCTTGAGCGCAATTCTTAACGTCATTAACCACATAACGGCTTCGCCGTATCGTCGATATCAACTCTCAACCCGAGCATGTGGAACCCGCGATGGTCATTCGAGTCCTTTGCGTGTTGTCAACGCTGCATCGGCGGCCGCCACTGCTCCGTCGCCACCGTTTTTCGGACAACCTTATCGTCGGAAACAATTTCGCCGTCTTTAAAAACCACGCGGCGTTGCGCGTAAGCCGCGATGTCCTGCTCGTGGGTGACCAGGACGATGGTGATTTTTTGCTCCGCGTTGAGTTGCTGGAATAGCGTCATGATGTCGTGGCTGGTGACCGAATCGAGATTGCCCGTTGGCTCGTCCGCAAGAACCAACGACGGATTGTTGACCAAAGCGCGAGCGATGGCGACTCTTTGCTGTTGTCCGCCGGAGAGCTGATTGGGCTTGTGATCGAGGCGCTGCTCGAGCCCGACGAGAGACAAGACTTCCACGGCGCGGTTGTGACGCTCTTTGCCGGCAAAGCCGTTGTACATCATCGGCAGCTCGACGTTTTCCAGCGCTGAAGTGCGGGAAAGTAAATTAAATCCCTGGAAAACAAATCCGATCCGCTTATTGCGTATATGCGCCCACTGGTCGCGCGATAGCGAACCGACTTCTTGTCCCTCAAGAAAATACTTCCCTGCGGTGGGACGATCCAAACAACCCAATATATTCATGAATGTCGATTTTCCGGAGCCGGAAGAACCCATGACAGCGACGAATTCCCCATGATCGATCGTCAAATTGACACCACGGAGCGCGGGCACTTCAACGTCGCCCATGCGGTAGGTCTTGTGGATTGCCTCGACGCGAATGACTTCGCTCACCGTTAGCGGCCCAAGCCCCGGACGCCGGGTCGCTGCGGCTGGAACGGATTGGCGACGCCGGGTTGCGCGGTCGAGGCGGCGCTCGACATGCCGATAATGACCGCATCGTTCTCCCTGATATCCTCGCCGAGCACTTCCGACCTCGTCCCGTCGGTGATGCCGAGCTGCACCTCGACAGGCTGCGCTTCACCATCCTTGAGAAGGTAAATTGTCACGCGCCGACTTCTCTGCACGCCGCCCGCCGCGCCGCCGACGCCGGCGGCGCGGCTCGTTCGGCGCGTTCCAACCGGCTTCGCCGTGCGGCTTCTTTCCTGGCGCAGCAGTTCTTGGGCCTCGTCTTTTTGATCGGCTGGCTTAAAGCGCATGGCCATGTTTGGAATGACGACGACGTTCTCTTTTCGGCTCACGAGAAATTGCACGCTGGCGGTCATGCCAGGTTTTAAGATCGAGTCCTTATTATCGATACGCGCCACCGCGTTGTAGGTGACGACCCCTTGCACGTTGATCGGCGCGTTGCGCACCTGATAGACTTTGCCCCTGAAACGCCGCGCCGGAAAGGCATCGACAGTAAAGCTCACATCCTGCCCTTCCCAAACGTTCCCCACGTCCGCTTCGTCAACATTGGTGTGGACTTCCATCTTTGAAAGATCGTTGGCAATGGTGAACAAAGTCGGGGCGGAGAGCGAAGCCGCTACGGTCTGGCCGACGTCCACGTTGCGCGAGATGACGATGCCGTCAACCGGCGAACGAATCACCGTGTTGTTGAGATCGACGGTCTGCTGATTGAACGCCGCGTGGGCCTGTGCCACTTGGGCCTTGTTGACCTCCAGTTGCGCCAGCGCGGCATCATAGGCGGTCTGGGCCGCGTCCAACTCGCTCTGCGCCATCAATTCGCGCTTCTTTAGCTCCCGGGCCCGCTCCAGCGTTCGCCGAGTGTCCTCTACGGTCACCTTGGCTTTCGCCAAATTTGACTGCGCCGCGATTTGATTGGCCCTTGCCTGATCCACCGCGGCCTTGAATTTGTCCTGGTTTAGCTGGGCGACAACCTGCCCGGATTTGACTCTGGTATTGAAGTTGGCGAAGAGCTTTTCGATGGTGCCCGAAACCTGGCTGCCCACTTGAACCGTCACCACCGCCTGCAACGTGCCGGTGGACGACACGACTTGAGTGATATTTCCCCGCTGCGCCGGCGTGGTCACGTAGGGTGGCTCTTTCGGCCCATTATTCCAGCGCCAATAGCTGTAGCCCGAGCCAACTATAGCAAGCAACAATACCAGCGTGATAAAAACCCGTTTGCGCATTATGAGAGCTCCCGCAGGATGCGCAGGACTTTTGCCGAAAAATCGTTAGGATCGCGCTCCTGCGCTCGTGTGTAGGTCATGCCGCTGGTAATTTGCGCGTTGGGCTCTTGGTCCTCCAGGAGTTGTTCGACGGTTATTTGAAAGCGCGAGACTTGCGGCGCGCCGGTCATCTCCTTTTCTAACTCCTTGGCGGCGCCTTTAATATAAAAGTTAACCCCGTTGTCGGCGATCATCAGGCTGATCTTTCCCATCCGGCGCAGATTGTTCGCGGTGGAGCTATCCTTCCAGATCGCCATCTCAAGGATCGACGCGTTTTTCGCCACGACTTCATAGTAGGATAACAACGCCGGGTGCGGCCACCCGTCCCCGTCCACGGTAAGTATTGGAATAATTTTCCCTTCGTGAGAAGCGACAGCGGCGCCACTCAAACGTTTCAACAAAGCATCGGTGAGTTCTTTGCCCAGAATCTGCGACATGAATGCACCCTAACTATGACCCATTAGACGTATAATCGGCCGATTCGGCTTAGATTTATAAGAGCAGCTCCCGGCGTTTGCCGAAGCCTTGAGCATTATCGATAAAAAACGCGTTTTCCGGAGTCACCCGATAGAACCTCACCTTGAGAAAAGCCTTGTAAAACGCGCCGCTCGAGGGGTCGGTGAACAGTTTGATGACGTCGGGATATTTGCGCGCGTAAACCGCCAATGCCTTGGCCTTTTCGATCACCGAATCAACCAGCGTGACTTTTCCCTCCAGTTGCACCCCTTTGATCTGGCGCCAATCCTTGTAGTCTTCCTGTATCGTCACCGCAACCCTCGCATTGACCGCGAGGTTTTGACAGTGGCGCGAGTCCGGTGCGGAAAAGAAATAGAGGCTGAGATCGTCGCTGGCGTAAAACACGGTAGCCGCCCACGGCACGTTGTCGGCGCAAGTCGCCAGTGTCATGGTGTTATGAGCTTCGAGATATTGGAGAATCTGCCGCTTCAGTTCTTCGGCCATATTTCATACTAATATTGCGTCTCTGAAGTCCGTTACATGATTCAATTGCCATTCCGGCCGAGCGGCGAGAGCAAGTGCGATCCCAAAATCCAGGAAAATCAAGGCTTCTAGATCCCCAGCAGCCTGGCCTCGACTCCGATCGGGGGCAGGAATGAGGGAGTCCGGACTGCCGATTTCGAAAACGAACTCTGGATCCAGGTCGCTAGCTTCGCGCTTTAATTTTGCGCTTCTAGGCGAATCGCTAACTTCGAGCTATTGCGCCTATTCCCGCATCAGCCGCGCCCTTTTCAGCGCGGCCAGATCCGGCGCTCCGGCGCATAGCATGGCAATTCTGATTTCATGGATTATTCCAGACAGAAATTCTACCACTTTATCGGCGGACTCCAAAGCCGACGCGAGAAGCGGTTGGCCGAGGGCCGCGATGTCTGCGCCCAAGGCTATACTCTTGGCCATATCCAACCCGCTGCGGATTCCCCCCGAGGCAACCAGCGGCAGATTCGGGACGGCCCGGCGCACCTGGACGAGCGCTTCATCGGTGGGAATCCCCCAGGCTGAAAAGGTCGACTTCGCTGCTTCCCCGGGGCTCGCCGCGCGCCGGGCTTCCACCGTGTACCATGAAGTGCCGCCGCGCCCGGCGACATCGATGGCTCGAACCCCGGCGTCGCTTAAGCGAATGGCGACATCGGCGGAAATGCCGCTACCGATTTCTTTCACGATCACGGGGAACTCCGCTTGCCCGCAGACGTCGGCGATCCGTGCCGTCAAGCCTTTAAAGTTGCGGTTGCCCTCCGGCTGGGCCGCTTCCTGTAAAACATTGAGGTGGAGGATCAAGCCATCGGCGCCGATCATCGCCACCGCGCGCCGGCAGTGCTCGATAGTGTAGCCGTAGTTAAGCTGCACGGCGCCGAGATTGCCGAATAGCAGTATATCCGGCGCGACGTCGCGCACCTGAAACGAAGTAGCGACGGAGGGCTCTTCGAGGGCCACGCGCTGCGAGCCCACCCCCATCGCCAACCCAAGGCGCTGCGCGGCGGCGGCCAGGTTGCGGTTGATCTTGCGCGCCAGATCGAAGCCGCCGGTCATCGAAGATATCAAGATGGGCGCCTTGAGCCGCCGACCAAGAAATGTAACGCCGGGGTCGATTTCGTCGAGATCGAGCTCCGGCAGCGCGTTGTGAACAAAGCGATAGCGGTCCAGCCCCGTTCCCAACGGCCCCGTGACCGCCTGCGTATCGAGACAGATCTCGAGGTGTTCTTTTTTCCGTTTTTGGGTCTTGCTGAGCTTATTACTGACGCGCCGGCGTTGCATTGTACTGGCGTGAGATTCTTACCGAGGCTTTTTCACCGCGCGGCGTTCCTTGGCCGCGGCGATGGGCGTGGGCTTTTTAGCGTCGGGGTGGCGGCTCATGCCCTCGTCGTCCCAGCGATGAAACAGGCTCACGTCGATATCGAACTGATCGAGAATGCGCGTCACGGTTTGATTGATGACGTCATCGAGGCTTTTGGGGCGATGATAAAACGCCGGCACCGGCGGAAAGATCACCGCGCCCATGCGCGTAAGCGTCGCCATCGCTTCCAGATGGCCCAGATGGAGCGGCGTTTCCCGCGCCACCAGCACCAGTTTTTTTCTTTCCTTGAGCACCACGTCGGCTGCCCGTACCAGGAGATCGCCGCCGATGGAATGCGCGATGCTGCCCATCGACTTCATCGAGCAGGGCGCGATCACCATGCCTTGGGTGCGAAAGGAGCCGCTGGAAATGCTCGCGCCGACGTTATTGATATCGTGGACGACGTCCGCTAGCGCTTCCACTTCTTTGACGGAGTACGGTGTCTCCACCTGGATCGTCATCTTGCCGGCTTTGCTCAAGACCAGATGGGTCTCCATGTCGTCCATCTTCGCCAAGACCTCGAGCATGCGCACGCCGTAGATCGCGCCCGTCGCCCCGGAGATGCCAACGATGAGTCTGCGTTTTCCGTTCAATGGATAAACTCCAACGTTATTGGATCGCCGTCCTTCACCCCGAAGGCGTCCTTCAGTCGCATGGGCGCGACGATTTCGATCTTGTCTTTGGGATAATCTTTCACTTCAGGAAAGAGCACCGCTGCCGGCGTCTTGCGGTTGCCGCTATGCGCGCCACATTGAACTTCAACCCGATAAACGCGCGCTCGGCACGAGCCTTCATGGGACGGCATATGGGAAAAAAGGCTTGCATCATTCCGAATCGATTCCCAAGCCAGGCCATCCTCGTCATTGGCCGGACGGACGTTGAGCGTTGCCGGAAACGGCGCAAAACCTAAACACTGCGCCAGAGCTCGCCGTACCCAATCCAGGGCCATAAATGTCGATGCCTGACCCAAGTCCGAGAAAATAATCCCGTTAATGATTCGCGGCGCACTCACCTGGATTCTTGCCCTTTCAAGTTACTAATGAGTTCGTTATTTAGAGACTATGTCGCTAGTGTGCGACCGAGAGGCGAGCCCTTCCGATCGCGGTCAATGGTTCTCTGCCTTGCCGGCCACCACCCGTCCTCTCCATAGGTGGAAATGCCCGCCGGCAGGGCC
>DATBLC010000072.1:0-6480 GCA_036555515.1 Binatia bacterium | reverse complement strand
GTGAGCATTTCCACCTATGGAGAGGACGGGGTGGTGGCCGGCAAGGCAGAGAACCATTGACCGCGATCGGAAGGGCTCGCCTCTCGGTCGCACACTAGCGACATAGTCTCTAAATAACGGACTCATTAGTACTTGTCTTCTCGGGAGCTAGCCCTAGACCCGGGCCTCAAGACTCTAGAATGTAACACGGCTATCCCCGCCCGATGAACGGAATGGTTTTCTCTTCGGTGCGTTCCAAATAACGCGCGAACGTGTACTTGTTCTCCGCTAGATCAGTATTCGGCCGCGGAATCTCGCGGTGCAAAAGGCTCTCTTCAACCTTGCAGACAAAAAAGGCCAGTTCGTCTTGCGACAATGCGTCAAGGCCCCGTTTTTTGAAATCGGCGACGTCCCGGATAGTATACGCATTGGCAATGCCGGCGCCGCGCGCCACGGCTTCTAAATTCGTATTGCCGGCCGTCGCTGTCGGATAACTGATGCGGCTGCCACTATAGACGCCGTTGTCGAAGACGTAGACGACAAGATTCTTCGGGCGCAGGTTGCCCAAGGTCGGCAAATTAAACAACGACAACAAAACACTGCCGTCGGAATCCAGAGCGATCACTTTGCGGTGCGGTAATGCCAGCGCGAGGCCAGTCGCGACACCGATGGCGCAGCCCATCATGCCGACGAGCAGGTTTCCTTCGTGCTTCGACAAATGCGCCCATTCGATGCGCTGGCCGCTTTGCGAAGTCACCACCAGCTGGTTGGTCATTCGCGCGGCCAGCAGCTCCAGACATTCATAGCGGATCATACCGAAAACTCCCCGGCAAACAGCAAAGCGTAAGGCGCGCGCAACGCGTTCGCCCCGCGCACGGCGTCCTGAATTTTGCCTTCGAGGTTCACGTCGTCTTCGAGCAGCATATAATCGATACCCATCCCCTGCAGAACGGGGATCGTGTGCTTGCCGATGGTTGCGTAGAGAAAACTGTTGCGCTGGTCTGGGATGCCGCCCAGATAGCCCACGATGAGAAGCACCGGCACGCCGAGCTGTTTGCCGACGGTGAGCAGACTATAACTCGACACATAGATGCCGGTGTTTTCCATATAAACCGCCGCCTGCTTGCCGCCGAGAGTCGCCCCGGCGGCGATAGTCACGGCCTCCTGCTCGCTGGACACCGCGATCAGCTCGATATCGGGATCGTCACGGATTAGCGGGATGATCTGGCTAAGCCGGGTTTCGGGAAGGTACGTGACGAAATTAATCCCGGCGTCTTTAAGACTCTGGACAAGTCTTTTGGCAAGATCAGATTTCATGATGGAACTCAGTGTGAATCAGGTCTTTTCAATAGTCACAATGATTGATGATTGGGCGGCGGCCCTGTAAAATTCGATAAGGTACTTTCTCGCCACGAAGTGCATGGTTCGACACGCTCACCATCCTGAGCAACGTCGAAGGACCAAGGACAAGAAGGCTTCGGATGCGCGAGAGGACGCATCAGCGTCAATTTGCATGGCGGATATTTGTTTTCTTAACCTTCGTGTCCTTCGTGGTTAGTCTCCTTTTCTAGCGCCCTTTGCGTCCCTTCGGCTTCGCTCAGCCATTGCGGATTAAACTATTTTTTCAATCTCTCACTGCCCGAGGATACCTTCTTCTCTCAATTCCCGTTCCAGCTTCCCGATCTCTTCCTTCGGCATCTGCTCGGTGTCCCACTTGGGAAAACGTTTTACCGCAAAACCGCGCATGCGATACACTTCCTGCAAGGGCACGCGTCCCCATTTGCGCAGCCGCGACGCGACGATGCGCGCGGCGGTGTCTACTCTTTTCTGCGCTTCCACCGCCGCCGGATAATCCTTGCCATCGAGCGCCTTGAATAACGCCACGCACAGCTCCGGCACGAAGCTGGTCGGCGGATTGATCATACCGGCCAGGCCGAAAGGCACGAGGCCAAACAAGTCCGCGTTGCCGGTAAATACCGATACATCCGGCAGCAATCGGACGTATTCCAAGAGCGCGCCCTGGCCATAGGCAACTTTGATGCCCTTTAGCGCCGGCACTTGCTCCTTCATGCGCACGGCCAAAGCCGGCGGAATCGAAATGCCTGAGTACTTGGGGTTCTCGTAGACGTAGATCGGCAGTGACACGGCTCGATGGACCGCTCTGTAGTGCGCGATAATTTCATACTCAGTGTGGTCCGAATAATAATAAGGCGGCACAATGGCCACGGCGTCCGCGCCGTGGGCGGCGGCGTGCCCAGCCAGGTCCGTCGTGCTCCAGGCGTCCGCCGTGCCGACATGGATAACCACCGGCACTCGCTTTTGCGCCTGGTCGAGAACGATGGCGGCCGCTTGTTTGCGCTCTTCGATGGTCATGGCCGGCCCCTGTCCGGTGGAGCCGAGAACGAATAAGCCCTGCACCCCGGCATTGATGTGAAAGTCCACCAGCCGGCGCAGCATCTCTTCATCGACTCTGACTCTGTCATCGAAGGGCGTGATGATCGGCAACAAAACTCCGCGAATCATGTCTTTCCTCCTTTTGTAATTCTCGTCACCGCTCAACTTCCTGACCGATCATTTGAAGCCCGTGCTCTTCCCGAAATTTCTAAAATTCACGCAAAGCCATAGTGGCGTCTTTATCTTAATCTTAGCGTTAGTTTAACGCCCCAACGCTTTAAACCACCCGCTTTGCTCCAGCTCCTTGAGCAGACCGTTGTCGATGAAATCCCTCGCCTTGGCCTCGCGCGCCTCCTTGCCGGGAATTCGTTTCAAAATCTCATCGACGCCCTCCGCCCGCACGTAGGGAATCCGGTTGCCGCTGTAGCGCACGCCGTAGGTCTGGTGGAGTTGGGCCAGCGTTTCAGAATCCATGACTCGTGTGTATTTGGCTAACACCTTCATGCTAAACTCTTTATCCGTTCGCAAGCGCTGTAAACCTTGGGTGAAGCCGCGCATGAAACGCAATGCCGTGTCGCGCTGCGCGCGGATAAATGAACGCGTGGTTGACAACGGCGTATTGGGAAAGATGATTTTCATCTGGCCGACATCTGCTAATTCGTACATTCCCGCTTTGACGGCCCTAAAATTACTCGGCGGCGACAACACGACGGCGTCGAGAGCGCCAGAGCTGAGGGCGGCCAAGCCTTCCGGCATGCCGCCAGTCTGAATCACTGTAATCTGCGATCGTTCGAGGCCCCATTGATTCAAAGCCGCATCCAAGGCCCAGTCCGTTGAACCGCCAAGCCGCGTAACTCCGATTTTTTTGTTTTTGAGCGAGGCCGGTTGTTTGATTTCCGGGCGTGACATGATCCAGAAGATCAGGGAATCGCCGGTGTTGCCGATCAAAACCAGATCGGAACCGCGCAACGAGGCATTGATCACCGGCACCGAAGGCCCGTACGCGAACGACACATCACCGCTAAGCATCGATTGGATCAGCAGCGACCCGCCGCCGATGTAGAGCAATTCGACGTCCAACCCTTCGCGCTGAAAGTAGCCCCCTTCCTGCGCTACCCATAGCGAAGACATGGCGCCGCTGATGGCGCTATAGGCAACGCGCAATGGAGCTCCGTTGCCCAATTCCACCATGCAGTGAATGGCAGCCAAGGCGACCAGCGAAACCTTGATGAATTTTAATCGCATCGCTTCAGACAACCCCTTTCACCCGCAGGCCGGTGAATGAGTCGATCTTGACCATTTCGTCGGCGTCCTCGCGGCTGATCACGCCCTTGGGCACGCGCCCGTCTTGCACGGCGGCAATGCCGTTCAAAATAATCTTTCGCAGCAGGATCACCCCCTTGTCAGAAGTAGCCAACTGCTCTTTGCGCCGGCCAACAACCGGCTGCGTACTTTGGCAGGCAATATCCTCAGTGCGGACGCTCCCGCGAAACGGCGCATACTTGCGCCGGTCATACGGTTTTTTCTCCGTCTTTGCTTCTATGGCTCTGCTCGGCGCCAGCTTTTGGAAAAACTCCGGGTCCGGCCCGGTGTAATGATTGACAGTATAAAGAGTAAAATGCTCATCGTCGTTGGGCGTCAAGAACATAAAGTGCGCGTTGCGCGAGCCTGCGGCCAGCGCTTCTTTGGGTTGTTTGAAATGGGTGAACTCCGTATCGCCGATCTGGAGAATGCTCGGCAAAGCGAAACTTTTCACGTCCGCATACTCACTATCCGGCGCCGGTCCCGGTTTGCGAGAGATGACTTTCATGCCGTAGGGGGTTTCCACCGCGTCGAAGGGCGGGACGTCGCAAAAATTGAAAAACCAACTGCGCCATGTGCCGTCGTCGGGATCGGCGCGATGAAGAATCGAAAAGTGCACTGGATCGGCGCCGTTCTCGATGAAGTTGAACCAGTTGTAATCGTAGACGCGAGTCGGCTCCAACGATCTTTGCCCGGTTGGATCAGCCAAGGCCTGGTACTTCGGCAGGGCCGGCGGATTATCTTGGCTGGGTCCCATATAGGCGAAGATCAATCCGCCCAGCTCTTTCACCGGATACGCCAGATGTTTCACCTTCGCTGCGAACTTGCTGCGCTTGGGCTCGCCCGGCATCTCCAAACATTGGCCGTGAATGTTGAACAACCAGCCATGATAGGGGCAACGGATGCCGCCGTCCTCGATGTCGCCGTATTCCAATGATGTGCCACGGTGCGGGCAGCTCTGGCCGACAAGACCGATCTTTCCGGCTGAGTCGCGAAACAGTACCAGGTCTTCGCCGAGAATTCTTACGGCCCGTGGTATATCGTGCAGATCGCGCGTCGTTCCGGCGACCATCCAATAGCGGCGGAACCACTCCCCCGCGGGCGTGCCTGGACCTACCCGGGAAAGATCGACCAGCCTAACCTTACCGATCTTTTCCTTAACTTTTCGCGTCACAGGGATTCCTATCCGTTTGACGTGATTTCGAAAACCTCACTGATCTGTCTTTTCGTCACGAGGCCCGACGTCCCATTTGCCGGCTAAGGCCAAATGTGAGCCGCATACTTCAACTGGCCCAGAGCCTATTTCGTCCGAACAGCACCGTCAAGTTCCAAATCCGCCGCGTTGCTCGGTAAGAATCAGCCGGTCGAGCGTAATTCCGAACGGAGTGAAAACCCTTTCAGGCGATATCAGGCAAAACCAGCGGTAACGCAATGAGTCACTATTTAGCGATTGTTCGTCTTGCCATATGCGCGCTTTGTAGTATTATTCGTCCCACCCGTGTCCCAGGTCGTTGCTCGAATCTACCCTGACTTATGAGACCATGAATTGTGTCGGCTTTCTGACAAAGCACTAAGGAGGAGTCGTAATGAGAAGTGGAATTGTGGCTTTTTCCATTGTTAGTTTGACCTTCGGAATCAGTCTTGCGAGGCCGGCTGCCGCCGCCGAAGCGCCATTCTATGAGGGCAAGACCATAAGATTTCTGATCGCCTCCGGTCCGGGCGGCGGGACGGACACAGCGGGTCGCCTGGTCGCGCGGCATCTGCCGAAATACCTGTCGGGCAATCCAAAGATCGCCATCCAGAACATGGGCGGCGGCGGCGGCACCATCGCCAACAATTACTTTGCCAGCGAGATAAAACCCGACGGCCTGACGATCATGCAAGATTCGTCCTCCAGCGTAGCGAGCTTCGCGCGCGGGGGTCCTTCTATTAAATATGATCCAAGAAAGTTTAAGATCATCGGCGGTGTGGCGCGGCCGGGAAGCCTTCTGATGATTAGAAACGACGCGCGTCCAAGGTTTACCAACAAAAGCGCAAAACAGGCAGTGGTCGGCGATACCGACGGCATCCGCAACTGGATCGCGATGACGGTATGGGGCGCCGAATATCTTGACTGGAATCTCCGTTGGATTTACGGATATCCGGGCAGCCGCGAGCTGCAGCTGGCGATCCGCCAGGGCGAGATCGATTTATGGGCCACTCAGAACGCGAAACTTGTGAAGGATCTACAACGCGAGGGCGTCGTACAGATTGTGGCGACCGAGGAGGATCAGCGCCGTGAGGATTTTCCTGAAGTACCGACCTTCCTGGAACTCCTGGGCGCGAAGAAGCCCACTGGAGTGTCATGGCAAGCTTACCAGGCTTGGGCCGGCGCGCCGGAACTGGACAAGTATCTGGTCGCCCCCGAAGGCACGCCGGAAAATCTCGTGAAACTGCTGCGCGAAGCTTTTGTGAAAGTGATGAAAGACCCCGAGGTGGACAAAGACGGCGATAAGTTTTTTGGCGATGGTTGGAGGGGTATTGGCGCTGAAAAACTTGAAATTGTGATTCGCGATCATATCGCGATACCCAAGGAAGCCAAGGACTACATTACCAAGATGCGACAAAAATATAATCTTCCGGTGGGCGACAAGAAGTCCTAGCGTCCAGCCCAGCCTGGAGTCGATAGTTATTAAGGAGTCCACAATTGAGTAACCAAACAGCGACCGAGGGGTGAGACCTGGAGAGCGCGGGCACAGGAGCGCAAAGGTTGTTTTCAGGCCCTGCCGGCGGGCATTTCCACCTATGGAGAGGACGGGGTGGTGG
>DATBLC010000071.1:0-8681 GCA_036555515.1 Binatia bacterium | reverse complement strand
CCACCACCCCGTCCTCTCCATAGGTGGAAATGCCCGCCGGCAGGGCCTGAAAACAACCTTTGCGCTCCTGTGCCCGCGCTCTCCAGGTCTCACCCCTCGGTCGCTGTTTGGTTACTCAATTGTGGACTCCTTAATAACTGAATTTTCCGACCCTGTTGGCAAGATGAAAAAGAATGGAATGCGGCCGGTTTCGCCGGGTGAAATTCTCGCCGAAGAGTTTTTGAAACCGCTGGGTCTCACGGCAAACGCGCTCGCGAAGGCGATAGGCGTGCTACCCAACCGGATCACGGCGATTCTGAAAGATCAAAGAGGCATCACAGGGGACACGGCGATCCGGCTGGGAACGTTTTTCAAAACGTCGGCGGAATTCTGGATGAACCTGCAAATGACCTACGACCTGCGAACTCCAAATAGGCGCTGCCGGCGAGGGTAAGAAAGAGTATCGAAGACAACAGGACCGTGCTGGCATGATAGGCAAGACTGGCGAAGGCAAAAGCCTAATCGTACCAAGTAGAAAAATATTGGCTGGCAAGATGAGTAAGGCGAGTTAGTCGCGTACGTTTACGACGAACATCAAAAGTAAAGATTTAACATCATGGTGCTCTCTCGATGACGACGGTGCACTTTGTCGCAATGGCCGGGCGCTGTTCGCCGGCTGGATGGCCGTGTGGACCAAGCGCTTTTGGGTCAATGCGACCGATCTCTCGCTACTCGTCAGGTCTTCTGCCCGGCTCAGTGGGTAATCCCGATAGCGACGCTGCTGCCGCCGCTGACGATGCCAGATTACGAGGCGCGCATTAGCGCGGTGCCCGCGTTGGGCAAACGCACCGAGCGTATCTTGGGCGAGTTGGGTTACAGTAGGGGGACATTGCCACGCTGCGGGAAGCAGACGTGGTGTAAGTTGCATTAGAGTAGCCTGAGCAACAATATGGACCTGCGGACCAAAGCAAAGAAGCAGCAAGCTACCGTGCCACCGAGCCAAGCGCTGACGGAATTCCTTGCCGCGTTGCGCTACGAAGATCTGCCGCAGGATGTTGTGGCGCATGCCAAGGAGCTCTTTCTCGACTGGTTTGCTTCGGCACTTGCCGGGAAAGCCGCGCGACCGGTGCAGGTGCTGGAAAAATTTACTGCACAGATGGGACCGACGGGCGGGCCATCTGAGGTCCTGACGTCGCGCATGCGCACCTCACCCGTATTCGGTGCGCTAATAAACGGCGCGGCGTCGCATGTGGTGGAGCAGGACGACATCCACAATGGGGCGGTGCTGCATCCCGGTACAGTTGTTTTTCCGGCGGTGCTGGCTGCAGCGCAGGAGACCGGCGCTTCAGGTAAAGACTTCATCGCAGCAGCCGTCGCCGGATATGAAGCGGGCATTCGCGTTGGCGAGTTTCTGGGCCGCTCGCACTACAAGGTTTTCCATACCACCGGCACTGCCGGTACACTTGCCGCCGCCGCCGGTGTGGCACGGCTGCTCAATCTCGATGCCAGTCGTTTGCAGCACGCGTTGGGTTCGGCGGGCACGCAGGCAGCCGGGCTGTGGGAATTCTTACGCGACGCTGCGGACTCAAAGCAATTGCACACCGGGAAAGCTGCCGCCGCCGGGTTGTTCGCGGCCTACATTGCGCGTGACGGGTTCACTGGCGCGCGGCGCATCCTGGAGGGCGAGCAGGGCATGGCGGCGGCCATGTCCTCCGATGCTGATCCGCGCAGGCTGACCGACGGCCTCGGGTCGCGCTGGGTTTTGCCGGAAACGTCACTCAAGTATCACGCCTCGTGCCGGCACACGCATCCGGCGGCGGATGCGCTGCTGGAGCTGATGCGCGAGCACAAGCTTAAGGCTGACGACATCGAGTCGGTGACCGCGCATGTGCATCGGAGCGCGATCGACGTGCTGGGACCGGTCACCGATCCGCAGACGATTCACCAGTCGAAGTTCTCGATGGGCTTCGTACTGGCGCTGATTGCCAATTACGGCCGGGCGGGACTGGCCGATTTCACTGACGAGGCGCTGCGCAATCCGAAGCTGCGCGCGTTGCATGATAAGGTGAAGATGGCGCTCGACCCGGAGATTGACGCCGCCTATCCCAAACGCTGGATGGGGCGGGTGACGGTCCAGACCCACCAGGGACGACAACTCGAAAAACACGTGACTTCAGCGAAAGGGGATCCCGACAACGCGCTGACGCGGGAAGAGCTGGAGGAAAAAGCGCTGCGGCTCGCCGCCTACGCCAACGGCGCAACTACCGCTGAAATGGAAAAAGTGATCGTCAGGATCTGGCGGCTGCACGATGAAGCCAACGTACGCGATTTTCTCAACGCCAATTGATCGGGGGCCTTGTTGGCGGCTGTCAGTGATCTATGCCGCAATGGCCGGGCGCTGCTCGCCGGCTGGATGGCCGTGTGGACCAAGCGCTTTTGGATCAATGCGACCGATCTCTCGCTACTCGTCAGGCCCTCTCCGGGCTCGGTGGGTAATCCCGAATAATTCGCGAACTGAAACAACACCACCGCGCTCTCATGTTGACCACGTGGTGGGAGCGACTTGCGTGGCGTCTTCGCGCAAAGTTCGTCGGCCAGTCTGCCTCTCCGTTACTGAACTAAAGCTCTTGGCATTCAACGATCTTGTCGCCAAAATGGGATCGTTTCATTGGCACATGCTGAGTACGACAAGATCTTATGTTAAGCACAAATCTAAAAATGGACGTGATCGACGCGGACGCGTATGTGCTAGAGAACGAGCGCGTATGCGACTACGCGAGGCCGGGAAACAATCCAAACTATTCTAGGGATTTGAACCATTAATGAGGAGTGGAAACATGTCGAGAATACCAGCGTTGAGCCGAGAGGAGATGGACCCCGAGCAGCAGAAAGTTTACGACGCAACCGTGGCAACGACGGGGCGGGTCGGTAGGGGACCGTCGGTCGGCTATGCGTATTCGCCGGGCCTCTGGCGCGTTCACAACGCATCGAGTGCGCATCTCCTTAATTGTTCGTTGACGCCTGCGCAGGTTCGGATAGTGTCGCTGATGACTGTGCGACACTGGAACGCCGCTTACCCCTGGAGCGCGCAAGCGGCGATGGCGCTGAGCGCAGGCGTCGATCGGGCCACGATCGAGGCCATCAACGCCGGGGAACAGCCGAAGTTCACGGACACCGTCGACAAGATGGTATACACCGCGGCGCGTGAACTGTTGGCAACCGGGTCGCTGTCAGACGACGTCTTCAAGGCTGCCGAATCGACGATCGGCTATGGACGCCTTGCCGACGTGGTCGGCGTGATCGGCCATTTCGCTACAACCGCGATGATGGCAAATGTTGTGGGCGCCGAACCGCCGAAGGACGCGCCGTCTTACCTCAAGCGTTGAACGCGGAGACGTCCGCTCATACATCTCTCCGACCGTCCGGTTTGATCAGAAGCTTGCGCAAACGGGTCTCAAAATAAGAGAGTTCTTTGACAAACCACTGCTCATGCTCTAGTTTGAATTTCCACGTTTTTCTGACGGGTGGTCGTTCGAGGTCGGACGCATTATTTAGCGGAATTTACACTGGGAGAGAACGGCAATGGAACCACGCAGGATTGATGTGAGCAAGGTCGATTTGGGCGGGTTGCACGATCCCGAAATAGAGGCATTGAAAAGGGTTCAGCCGCCGGCTGATTTACCTTTCAAGATCCGCAAAATGGGACACGTCGTACTGGTTGTGCGAGACATCGACGTCTCCGTTCAGTTCTACACGCAGTTGCTGGGTTTCAAAGTCTCCGACGTGTATCCCGACAGTATGGTGAAAGGCCGGATGGTTTTCATGCGCTTCAACGAAGACCATCACGGCCTTGGTCTGGTTGGCCAGGGCGGAGAAATCTCCAGCCAACGCGAATTGCATCATATTGCGTTTGAGGTCCCGACGATCGATCAGGTATTTCGCGCGAGAGACCATCTCACGAAAAACGGCGTGCAGATCGATTTTCATGGTCGGAGACGCGCGGGCTCTCAGGTGTCGGTTGAGTTTCGCGACCCCGACGGCCATTCTATTGAAATCTTCTGGGGGCTCGACAAAGTGGATTGGAATGGCGAAGCGCGCCCACCCGAAGAGTGGGTCCCGAAACATTCGCTCGAAGAAGCTGTGGACTATGCGCCGCCCGGTCAGGACACCACGCTCGCCGATCCGAGCCTTCGACAAAAATAGTCGTTCGCACTGCTCGCCGGCTGGATGGCCGTGCGGACCAAGCGCTAGCGCTTTTGGGTCAATGCGACCGATCTCTCGCTACTCGTCAGGCCTTCTGCCCGGCTCGGTGGGTAATCCCGAATAATTCGTCCAAACTGAAACAACAGGACCGCGTTCTAACGTTGAACACGTGGTGAGACCGACGAAAATCCAAAATGTCAAAATACAAGGCGTGACCTGAGTTCCGCTCATAGCGGGTTTGCGATCCTGCCATCGGGCAGACATCAAAAGTGATACAGCGCCGATGCTGTTTCTCTCGCAAACCCCAGTCAGCTGGGTGACTCTATTCTGGCTACAAGCGCGCCAAGCGGCGGTTTGGGAAGTCAAAGATCGGCGTAAAAAGAAGGGCATGTCTCGCACCGCGCCCCGAGTTGGGCGACGAACTCGCCCGGTCGGAACCGCGGTAGCCCAAAACGATCGCACCAATATGTTTCTTGTCTTTCGCGGTTCAATGATAGTTGCGGATTTGCGCAATTAAGCAAATATGCTTGAAGCGATCACACCTCCTGTATTAAAGGTTTGAACGATTTGAAGGTCTTGAACTGAGCGAAGCGGTTGAAAGGCTGGAACGTCTTGAACAACGCTTCTTCCTGCTACCGGTTTACTTGATGCCTAATTGGGAGGGTTCATGAAATTGCGCCTGCGCATGATCACCGGAGTGCTGTTCTCGGCAGTTTTCATTTCAGCCCAAGCCGGTGCCGATCCCTATCCGCCAGTGGATCAAAAACGTCCGCCGCTCGCGCTCAAATCCCACGGCATCTTCTGGGCTGGCGGCCAGATCGTCAACCGCACGCAGTCCGGCACCCAAAGCGCCGGCGATCTCAAGAATATTCCGTACAACCAACAGCAAGTTCTCGCCGGCCAGGCCTATGTCGAATATTTCATTCCGGCCAAGCTGCGGAGCGGCAAAAATACTCTGCCGGTGGTCATGGTGCCGGGCGGCGCTCTGGTCGGCGTGCACTTTCTCACCACCCCGGATGGCCGGGAAGGCTGGGCGCACTATTTTCTCCGTCGTGGGTTTCCGGTTTACATCGTCGATGTGCCGGGACGCGGGCGCGCCGGTTTCGTGCCCGATCAGTTCAACGATGTCAAAGCGGGCGTCGCCCAGCCGAACACACAAGCGGTGATTCGAGCGTGGGACAGCTCGGCATGGTTGGAGTGGAATACCGGGCCGCTGCCTGCGCCGAACCCGACCCACGGACCCAACGATCCGAGCTGTATTGGCAACGACGCGCGCGATCCGAAGAATCCACCGGTCTATTGCAACGGCAATTTGATGCCCGCGCTCGATCCGGAAGGCTACAAACATTGGCTCGCCTCTCTGGTCCCCGAAGGGCCGGTGCAAGGCGGCAGCGATCCCGGCCTTTTGGCGGTCATGAAAAAGATCGGTCCGGCGATTTGGCTCGGCCATTCGCAAGCCGGTACCACCGGCGGCCGGCTGAGCAATATGAACCCGGAATTTTTCAAAGCGGTCATCGGCATCGAGCCGCAGGGCGCCTGCAATCTGCCGCCGGGTACGGAAATCAAAGGCGTCGCCAAAGTACCGCAGTTCAGTATCCACGGCATCAATCAAGTCGGCCGGCCGGACACTGCTCGCTGTTTGGACACCTACGCCAAGATCAACGCAGCCGGCGGTGATGCCACGTATCTCTCGCTCCCCAAGCTGCCCAAGAGCGCACTCTTCGATCGTATCCCGCAGGCGGGAATCTGGGGCAACGACCACATCCTGATGTGGAACACCAACAGCGACCAGATCGCCGATCTGCTGCTCAAGTGGATTGAAAAGCACATCGAGAAAGAGAAAGTGAAAACGCCGTGATGATCGGCTTGGTCGAAAGCTGAACGGCGTGATCGGATTTGTTTGACTGTTGGCGACGCACTCAGATGGTACATCTACCGAGCGATGGGAGACGTAGTCAAATCGGAGGAGAAATAAAATGATATCGCAGATTCGCATTTACACGATCAATAAGGGTGAGATGGATAATTTTCTGAAGCACTTCAAAGAGGAGATCATGGTGCTACACGAAAAAATCGGTGTACCCATGTCGGCACCTGGTCGGCCACAAAACGAATTTATTTAGGTCAGGACCTACAAAGACAAGGCGGAGCTCGAAGCGAAGAACAAAAAGTTCCAAGCCGCGGTCGCGGCCGCCGGAGTCAAGCTTGGCGGCAACGTTGCGAAGATGGAAGTGCGCGAGGCCGAATCGGCCTTTGCATAGAATTTGAACGGAGCGCGGCGGTTGAACCCTTCGATGGACCTCAGGCAAGCTTCTTCGAGCCGTTCAAAACGCCTTACCATGATTGTCAGATTAAGTCTTACCACTTACAGGTCAGGATCTTTTCTTCCCGCGAGTACCCGTAGGCCTGCAGGTTTCAGCGGCGGCTTCTACTACACGCCTGACCGCTTTCGCATAAGTGGCTCGATTAGTGGCATCGATGTGCTGCATGTGTGCGATTTCTAACGGCACGGCTGCCTTCGCGGTCCCGCTTGCCAGCACCGGGATTACACCCAGTCGTCGGGTCTCCGCATAGTAAAGCTCCCGCTTCACCCACAGGGACTTTTTTGCATTGGGCGACAGCACAACAACCATACAATGCGCCTTGTCGAGAGCTGCCTCTACCTTGCTGGTCCAATCAGGAGTTCCAGGTCGCAGGTCTGCGTCGGCTGTCCAAACATCGAATCCAGCGGCCTGTAGGTCTCCCTTGAGTCTCAACATAAAAGCTGAGTCCCTTTGGGTATAACTGAGGAAAACTCGCGAGCCCGCTCCCAGGGTCCACAAGCTCTCAGGAGAGCGATAATCGATATACTTAGCTGTGCCCCGAGTATCTAAAAGAGCAATCACGGGTGAGGGCCCACCAGGCCGGGGTGCATGTACTTTGACTTGCTTCCCCTCCTTCCACCATCCAAAGAAAAGTTTCTTCAGCGCTTCAACCGGGTAACCTGGATCGAATTCTTCTGGCGGATGACTCAGGTGAATGTGAAAGGATTCGTCACGGCGTGAATCAATGATCATCTGCAAGGTTGCTATCTCCGGGTTGCCATGCTTTCCATTGGCTGAAACGACATAGTGGTCGGCGACCACGCTGCGATAAAACGTCGCGTCGACATTCCAGGATGCGCCATGGTTCGGCACTTTGAGGACATCGACGTGAAGAGGCTTGTCGCCTAGAAGTCCTTGAGCGCGGAGACCTCCCAAAACGTGATCGCCCCTTGCGTCAGCAGTAAACAGCATGGTTTTGTCTTCGTACTCCGCTAAAAAGTAGATGCTAGTAACAGAATGGGTGTCACCGAGGTATCGAGTGACGCTGGCCCGGGCTAAGCGATTGATTTGCCCTTCCCAGTCGGCACGCAGGTCATCGATATAACCTTGAAAAGGCCCCAAGATGCGAAGCCTCAAACCTCCTTCCAGGTTGACACACTCAGATCGCGCACCGGATGTAATCACATTACCATTACGGCGAGTGTTGATTGTTAATCCCAATCGTTTGGCATTGTCGGTAAGACGGCGACTAACCTCGATGCTTTCGAGAAGTTGGAGCAGGGCTGGCGGAAGAACATGCTGCTGAGCTTCCTTGTTAATTAAGTCAATGATGCGTTTCCGAGAAGCACCAAGCAGGGCTTCCAAGCTGTTGTGCCAAAATTCGCGAATGACGAGCAACATCCGCCGATGATCTTCGCTTTCTCTAATGAGGCTTTCAGTAAGTTCTAAGAGTCCTCCAAGGTGACTATCGTCGCTATGGCTGGCGATGACCAGCTCAAGGAAAAGTCTCTGAGGATCATCGTTTCGGCTCACCTCATTTAGGCGTGGTTTGAGATATTTGCTGAAAGCTATCCGGGGGCCACCGTCAATGAGAATTCTTTTGATGTTGTCAGGTTTTCCATACTCGAGCAGGAGGCAATCACCGTCTAAGGCTCTGAGCGGCTGAAGCGTGAAGACCATGATAAGCTAAGTTCTCCAAATGCTGAAAGTACTCTGCTATTGCCGCACCCGGTAAAGCGCCTTATCCGCCAAAGCCTGAAAAGAATCAAGTACCGGATTGGTAGCTTGGCCGGGTCGTAGCCCGCGAAGTAATCGACCTAAACGACTTTCGGAATCCCATAAGCGCCCCAGCCGCAACGCTCAAAAACCACGGCTTGAACGCGGCGAGTCGATCATACTTGTCGCGCTCACAATATCCCCCGCTGATTCGACACCTTTTTGGATTCGTGGTCCCGTAACGGTAAGATGGGCATCAACGCCTTGCTTACGGCTTGTTCTTCGCTTTTCTCGGTGATCCTGACTTCTCGGCAGTGGGTAGAAAAGGGGACGCGAACCTTTTTACATAGCGTACTCGCTAACTCCAATTGCTTTCTAGGTCTGCGCGGGGCGGAAGTGTGAATTTCAATCCGAGCGTAGCCGCGATCTGTGTCTTCCAAGTTTCCGTGCCGTAGGGAGTACCGCGGTTCACGCACTTCC
>DATBLC010000070.1:0-17378 GCA_036555515.1 Binatia bacterium | reverse complement strand
TGCCGGCGGGCATTTCCACCTATGGAGAGGACGGGGTGGTGGCCGGCAAGGCAGAGAACCATTGACCGCGATCGGAAGGGCTCGCCTCTCGGTCGCACACTAGCGACATAGTCTCTAAATAACGAACTCATTAGTAACTGCGCGCAGTGTGCGCGCGTGCTGCTTATGGTTAAATTCGTTCCTTCCTCTGTCCTAGCGAGATGGCTTCGCTCAATGTTGCGGCACGACGCTGACATGTATCGCGTCGGGCAATCCTTCCCCGCCGGCGGTTTTAATCGCCTCGTCAACATGGCCTAGGTCGAATTGATGGCTGCACAGCGCGTGCAGCGGGTATTTGCCGGAGGCAATGGTTCGCAGCGCCATCTCCACGGCTTGATAGCTATGGCCGCGCCCTCCCTTGACCGCGAGATACTTCAGCTTGATGATGCCTAACGGAAAGTTAGCGATCTGCTGATTCATGTTGCCGGCTGCGATCACGAGGGTTCCGCGCTTCATGTGCAACACGTCCAACGCCGGCAGAATCGTTTGCTCCGTCGCTGCGGCGACATCGATGACTACGTCGACGCCCCTGCCCGCCGTGATCTCGCGCACGCGTTCACGAAGATCTTCTTTCTCGACGTTGATGGTAAAATCGGCTCCCAGACGCTTGGCTGTTTCCAGCCGGCTGGCATCGCGCGAGAGCCCGGAGACAATGATGCAGGCCGCCCCCGCTTCCTTGGAAGCGAGCACGCAACCCAAGCCCTGCTGCCCCGGTCCTTGGACGAGCACGCTCTTCCCAGGGCTTACGCCGCCTTCGCTGAAGGCCCATTGCCAGCCGTTGCCGAGCGGCAAAGCGAGCGCGGCCTGCGCCGCGGGAACGTGATCGGGAACTTTGTGAAAGACCGAGTTAGGATGGAGATAGAGATATTCGCTGAAGCCGCCCCACAACGCGGGCACGACCGTCACCGGCGTGGAGCCGTAGCGCGCCGCGTTGGGTGTGTTGTGAATGTCAGTTTCGTAGCACATGCGAAAATCACCTGCCCGACACCATTCGCAGTGGCCGCATGGGAGATACTCTTCCAAGGCGACGCGGTCGCCTTCCTTGACGCCCCAACGCTGCGCGGCGATTTTGCCAACCTTGGCGATGTAGCCGATGTTCTCATGACCCATGATATGCGGCCCATTACGCATCGGCCGTGGATAAGAGCGCACATCACTGCCGCAGATGCCCGCGGCTTCGACCTTGAGAAGGCCGCCGTCCATCGGCACATCAGGCAAATCGAACTCGCGCAGCTCCGTTTGTTTGGGACCTGTCTTGACTGCTGCTAATACTTTATCGGCCATGATTCTTCCCTTTCTTTTCGTCGCGACCTGATAACAAGGGGGCAAGCCGATTGGCAAGGTGATTTAACCACAAAGCGCGCAATGATCGCAAAGGCAAAACTTTGTGGCCCTCGGGCAATTTTTCAGCGCTTGCGTAATTGTGAACAGACGAAGGATTTCGCCAATCTGAACCGGCGTGAACTCTCAGGTTGACAACTAAACGGATACGCTGCTAGTCGTTGTCCCATGTCGAGACCGTGATCAATCCAGCGCGGCGAGTTCCCGGACAAGACCTTAGCAATCTAGTAAACAAAGGAGATGCAATAAGGAGCTCGAGATGAAAATTCAGCTAAGCGCCGGCATGGCACCCAACCCAAGGACATGGCCGCTCTTCGACGGCACTGTGCAGCCGGATGGCATCGACCTTATCATGTCTCCCGTGCACGCTTCCGAGCTATTTTGGCGCCAGCTCCGCTTTGCCGACTTCGATTTGTCCGACATGTCTTTCTCGTCATTGATTATCGCCATTGCCCGCGGCGATGAGCGTTGGGTCGGCTTGCCTATCTTCACCACTCGCAACTTCTTTCATACCCGTATTCTCGTGCGCCGCGATGCCGCGATCGAGACTCCGGCGGATCTCAAGGGCAAGCGGGTAGGTGTCCCGGAGTACCAGCAGACGGCGGCGCTATGGGGCCGCGGCGTGCTGCAGCATGAGTTCGGTGTCGCGCCGGACGATATGGAATTTTGGATGGAGCGAAACCCGGAGCATAGCCACGGCGGCGCCACCGGATTTACCGCGCCCCCTGGCGTGACGATCCATCAGATCCCTTTTGGAAAAGATATCGGGTCGATGATGATATCAGGCGAGTTGCAAGCCACGTTGCTTTATATCGTGCACCGCAATCTGGTCGACCGGAGCAGAGCGGATCTTTGGAACCATCCCGACGTGAAATACCTGTTCCCGGACCCGATCGCGGAGGGCATAAGATTCTATAAAAAGACCGGGTTGTATCCGATCAATCACTGCGTCGCCATAAAGCGGGCCATAGCGGAGAGGCATCCCTGGGTCATCCTCAATATCTTGAAGGCCTTCGAGCGAGCCAACGCCATTGCCAACGAGCAAAGAATGCAACACCTCGATTACTACTTTGAGACCGGTCTGCTGCCGCCGCAATCGAGAAATGCGCTCGCCACTCCGCTAGTCCAACACGGCATCGCTGCCAACCGGCGCGTGCTCGAGACCGCCGCGCAGTATTCCGCGGAGCAAGGTCTCACCCCTCGGCTGCTCAAGCTCGAAGAGGTCTTCGCGTCAAGCACAATGGAGCAGTAGCAATTAGCCGAAGATTTGACAGTCATCATCCGACCGGAGGTTTCACCGAAGGTCTCCTAACTTTCCAGGGCCCAGGGATTGGGTTTCAATGGGCAAATTCCCCGTAGGAGGAAGCAAGCAATGCTTACCATGGAAGAGAACGCGCGATTGACGCGGGTCGGGCGAGGGACGCCGATGGGGGAGTTGGTGCGCCGGTTTTGGCTGCCTTTCTTGCTGGAGTCAGATCTGCAAGCAGCTGACGGGCCCCCCCTGCGGGTCACGTTGCTGGGCGAAAGGCTCGTGGCTTTTCGCGACACCGCCCGCCGCATAGGACTCATCGATCGCACTTGCGCCCACCGCTGCGCCGATCTCTTTTTCGGGCGCAATGAAGAGGGTGGTCTCAGGTGCACTTACCACGGTTGGAAGTACGACGTGAACGGGAAGTGCTTGGATATGCCCACCGAAGAGGCGGGGAGCGTTTTCAAGGACAACATCAAGCTCACCGCTTACCCGGTGCGAGAAAGAGCGGGAGTGTTGTGGACCTACATGGGACCGAAAGATCAAATTCCGCAGCTGCCGGAATTTGAATGGGTCCGGGTTCCGGACGGGCACCGATTTACTTCCTGGAACTACCAGCAAAACAATTTCGTCCAGGCCATCGATGGCGGCATCGACACCATCCACTCAGTCTTTCTGCATAGCACCTTGGACTCGCACCGAAAGCTTGATGAATGGCAGGAACAGGGTAAGCGCGAAGGCAATCCCCGACTGGTGCACCGCGTGCGAACCAATCCGCCCAAACTGGTGGCGAAGGATACCGACTATGGCGTCCTAATCGCCGGCAAGTATCGTGGCAGCGGAGACACCGACTACTGGCGCTACAATAATTTTCTCATGCCGTTTTACACCATGCCGCCGGGCGGTGGCAGCGGCGCCAGCAAAAAAATCGCCCACGCCTTTGTGCCCATCGACGACGAAAATACCATGCGTTGGGTCTTCACATGGAATTTTGAACAGCCTTTGAGCGCGCGAGAGATCGCGGAGATGAAGGCAGGGTCGAGCGTCCATGTCGAGTTTATTTCGGGCACCCACCATCCGGCGCGAAACCTATCCAACGATTATATGATCGACCGGGAACTGCAGAAAACACTGACGTTCACCGGCATCAAAGGGATCGGCGAACAGGACTTTTCCGTCCAGGAGGGCATGGGTGGGATTGTGGACCGGACCCGGGAGCATTTAGGCAGCAGCGATATCGGTATCGTCGCCATGCGGCGGCGGCTATTGAAGGCCGCGGCAGATCTCCAGGAAGGAGTCGCGCCGTATGCCGCGCTGCATGGTGACGTCTATCACATACGGAGCGCCGAGTTAGTGCTGCCCGCCGATGCGCAATGGGACCAAGACGAGCGCTTGAAAGAAGCGATGACGGCGCGCTGGTGATTACTAACGGATCTCCGGCACTTTAAGGAGGCGCGCCATGATTCTCATAACCGGTGGTTTGGGCTTTATCGGCCTCCACACCGCGCGAAGTTTCCTCGATGCCGGAGAAAGCGTCGTGCTCACGCACTACCGCGTGCGGCGGGAACCTGACTTCATCAAAGATGAGATCGGCAAACGCGCTTTCATCGAGACATTGGATGTCACAGCCGGCCACGACGTGATCGATCTCGTGCGCCGGCGCAAGATTACGGGGATCGTTCACCTTGCGGTGCCGGGATTGGGGGCTCTTTCGGCAGCCGAAGATTACCGGGTCAACGTTACAGGTTGGATCAACGTCCTCGAGGCAGCAAGACTCGGTGACGTCCGTCGCGTCGGCCTGGCAAGTTCAGTGGCGGTCTATGCCGGTCTTCCGGCGGGTCCGTTCCGCGAAGACGCCCTGGTACCCGTCGAATCCGCTAACGCGACCGAAACCTTCAAAAAATCCATGGAGATATTGGCAATGCACTATGGCTCGCGCACCGCTCTCGAGATCGTCATGCTCCGGATTGGCACCCCATTTGGTCCGCTCTACCACAGCCTGGCCGCGCCGACGAGCCGGATCTGTCATGCCGCTGCCAAAGGAGTCCCAGTTGACTTCAAAGGCGCTCGGGGCGGCGCGCCGTATGAGGATGATGAGGTGGGCGCCTTCTATGTGAAGGATTGCGCGCGGGCTATTCAGCTCCTGCAGATGGCCGATAAACTTTCACACCGGGTTTACAACATAGCCGGCGATGGACCGATTACGTACCGGGAGTTTACCGAAACGGTCAAAAAATTAGCGCCGAACACGCCGATTGAATTGCCGCCCGGAAACGGGCCTCGTCATAGACCCAACGCTTACATGGACATAGACCGGATAAAAAAAGATGCGGGTTACCGACCTCAATACGATCTCGAGCGCGGGGTGGCGGAGTATCTAGATTGGCTACGGGTTCATTCGGAGTGAGTCGTTGACAGTGCTCTTTCTTCCGCGCAATAAGAGTTTGTGTTGGGATCGATGATTTATCCCGGCTGCTTAACGCTTATCCTGGTTTTCTTCCTGCTCGTTTTCCTGCCGTTTTTCTTCGCCCAATTCATGC
The DNA here is from genome assembly GCA_036555515.1 of Binatia bacterium. Lineage (GTDB taxonomy): Bacteria > Desulfobacterota > Binatia > UBA9968 > UBA9968 > DATACQ01. The sequence goes on along the minus strand of DATBLC010000070.1, from coordinate 12,209 downwards.
TTACGGCTTTGGCGAAACTCGGACTCAGCCCGCCCGCGGCGTTGATCATTCTGATTGGCATTATCTTTGGAAGCTCGGTCAATATTCCGATCAAACGGTTTCCCCGCGACCAGGAAATCTTTGTCGATCCGTTTGTCATGTTCGGCTTCGGCCGGTTATTTTCTCTGCCGCGCCGCACGCGCCGTTATGTAACGCTAGCGGTCAACCTCGGCGGCTGCGTGATTCCCACCGCGCTCGCGGTTTACGAATGCCTGCTCGTGGTGGGACGCGGGCCTACTACCCTAATGATTCTGCTCATCGTTACGCTCGCCAACGTTGCCGTTTGCTTTCGCATCGCGCGCCCCATAGCGGGACTCGGTATAACGATGCCGGCCCTCGTTCCACCACTGATCGCCGCCAGTTTGAGCTTGCTGCTCGTCCCCGATTTCGCCCCGCCCGTGGCGTTTGTCGCCGGCGTCCTCGGGCCATTAGTCGGCGCCGATCTGTTGCGCCTGAAGGAGGTCGTGAGAAGCGCACCCGCGATTGCCAGCATAGGCGGCGCGGGCACCTTCGACGGCATTGTCTTATCCGGCCTCGCAGCGGCTCTACTCGCCTAGCAATCGAGCGCGGCAAAGCCGCAACTAAAAGAACGGAATATCTCGCGCAAAGGCGCGAAGGAAAAACGAATCAGAACTTGGCGTCTTGGCGCGAGCAAATCCGTATTTTCGAAGTTGCGGTGGCCGTTGAATCGATTTGTACACCACTGTACACTTCATCGATATGAAGCTCTCTATCAGCGAAGCGCGCAAAAGATTGCCGGAGCTGGTTCGCCACGTGCGAAAGGACGCTGGCGCGACGATTGAGATCACGGTGCGTGATGAAGTGGTGGCGGAGCTACGCGCGCGCATTGCCGGAGCCGGAGCCGGGAGCCGCCGCCAAGAAGCTCGTTCAATTGATGCGTCGGCGCTCGAAGTACCGGGGACGAAAAACGAAGGTATCCGAACATATTAATGAGCATCTCTATAGTTCCCGAGCATCTATTTTAACCCATACACCGCCGCGACTTTGTCCATGTAACCGTTTTCATCGAGTTTGCGGATAAGACGCGCATCGATCAGTTCTTCGACTTTGACACCCGCCGCTTTGGGATTTTGCACCGCCATGAGCCGGCGAATATTGCGCAGCGCTTCCAGCGACGGCATCGGTTTGCGCTCGACGCTAGTGAGGAGATCCTGATAGCCTTCGTCGGCGATGCTCGGATCGCTGATATGAAAACGAGTCATCATCGTTTTTGTCACGATGCTTTTATTTTGCGGCGCAAGCGTGTAGGCGAGACTATCCACCAGCGCCATGAGAATCCTTTCCGCCACTTCGGCGCGCTTTTGCAAAAAGTCCTGACCGACGACGATCGCTTGATTGAGCATTGGAATATTTGCCGGAGTTAATTCTGCGATGACGGAAAAACCTTTGCCGCGCAGCCGGCGAACCAGCGCGCCGTCGAGCACCGCCGCGTCGATGCGACCGGCTTCGAGCGACTGACCGATCAGCACGGAATCGCCGATCACGAGCAAACTAATACCGTCCCGTTTGACATCGAGGCCGACGTGCTCCAATCCGAGAATCGTATGCATCCAGGTGCTGCCGCCTATGCTCTGAATGCCGAAGCGCTTGCCGCGCAGTTGCTCGGCATTTTTAAAGTTCGGGGCGGCGACCAGCGTGTGGGTAAGCTTGCTCGATATCGACGAGAGAATCCGCAGATAAAGACCTTGCGAAGCTGCGCCCAAAACCGCCGTCCCGCCCGTATAACCAACTTCAATATCGCCGGAGATCAAGCTTGCGACCAGAGTAGGCGCCCCTTTGATGAGGACGATGCGCGAATCAATGCCATGCTTGGCAAACAAACCCTGTTCTTGCGCCACTAAAAGCGGAATGGTCCGCGGGCTCATGGCTGCCACACCGATAGTGATTCTGGTTTGCCCAATGGCGCCAGCGACAGCGAAAAGATTCAACAATAAAACCATGATCCCGGTGATAAATGCAGTATTGCGTATCATATGCGCTCCCTCTTCGATAATTTCATCGAATCGTGCATTGAACATGACGGAATAATCCGATCACCGCGGCGGCGTACGCGGAGAAATGAACCCGAATTCCGCAGTTGCGCTCAACAGGAAGCGCGAGGCGCAACCCTTCCGTAGCCAAGTCTCAGCCGAAGGCTGATCCGCCTGTGGCGGAGATGCCGTCTGCCTCTGAACAGACATCGAGCAACGGTGCTTCGACGGGACGTTAAAGCTTGTAACAACGACGTGCAAAAGCGCAAAATGACTTTGAAATTTTACAGTTGGACGCCTTCGCTACTCCAGGGTTCCACCTCGCTTGCCGTCTCTCAGTCTAACTGCGGAATCCGGGATGAATTCATCATCAAAAATTACTCCAAACTCTGCGAACTCCGTGCCCTGTGCTGAAATATCGATTCTGATTGGTTGCGCCTTGGCCGTGCCAGGGAGCTTGAGCTTGCCGTTGCGTTATGTCACTTCGACGAAATAGGGAATGGCGCGCAGGGCGACGCTGCACGCGAGAACACAGAGGGAAGCGAGGGCGAAGGGATAAAACCAGGGCACCTGTTTGCCCAGGCTTTTCACGAGAAAGGTGCCCTTCTCGGTCCTGTTGATATTTCCATAGGCTTCCTCGAGCTGCTTGGCGTCGCGCACGTCATAGTAATTTCCGCCCGTGCCTTCCACCGCGGCGATCAACCTCGCCGCGTCGCGCACCTTTTCTACTTCCACGCCGATGAAATGGATCTTGAATTTGTCTTCCTTCGCCCTCGCAATGGCCTGATAGACATCGCGGCCGGTGTTGTTCTCGCCGTCGGTGAGAACGATCATCACCCTTCCCTTATCGGTGGCTTTGGCGTCTCGCCCTTGCTTGGCGGCCAGGTCGAGGGAAGTAAGAATTCCTTCGCCGATGGCGGTTTGGCCCTCGTTGGCGAGGGTCTTGTTATCGACCAGTTGGAGATAACGCTGCACATAAGCGGAGTCGAAGGTCATCGGCGCCACGACGTAGCCATTCTCAGAGAATACGACCACCGCCAACCGGTCGTCGCGGCGCCGCTCTACGAACGCCGCCATGGCTTCTTTGACCGCCGCGAGCCGGTCTCTTTCTTTTGTCCGTATGCCCAGCCGCTGCCGTTCCAGCGCGCCCCTGAGGTCGATGGGCTCCTGCATACTGGAAGAGAGATCGACGACCATAATGATGTCGAGACCCTTTTTGGCGATGAGACGATGCGACGCCGGGAGCACAGGGTCCAGGAGCGCGACAACTAATAACCCCAATGACACAAGTTCCAGCAGACGCGGCAGATAAACCAAGCGGGAAGCCGGGCGAATTCGCGTCTTGAGATAATGCAAAAGGGGATGGGTGAAGTAGCTCCGCGGCCTGCGCCAGCGCAGCACCAAGAGTGACGCGATGAGTGGAATGATAACCCAGAGCAGGTCCAAACGAGCAAACTTCATGCCGCGGCCTTTATATGCGCATCCTCTGAGCCAGCTTGCCCAGCTCGCCTTGCACCTCATCTCGCCAATCCCTTGCCAAATCGGTGCCCTGCCGCGTATAAAGCACCTGTTCGCATTTCTCGAGCAAGGTCTTGACCGGGACTCCCAATCCGTCTTGCCCGTGGCTTTTTAAAGCCGAGGCAATCTCGTCGGGAGTCAGGCTCGAGACATCAGACTCCAGCCATTCGCCGAGATACTGGCGCATAAACCGTGAAACCTCGGCATAGAACCGCAGCTGATCTTCGGCGGAATCACGGCCCATCGATTGAGTTTCACGCAAGAAGTCTTGCAGCATTCGAGTCCTGGCGCGCCGGGTCAGGTGTCGTGCTTTGGGTTTCTCCGTGGACGGTGATGCCCAAAGCCGACGGGCGGCGTGCACGCCGAGAAAAACCATCCCCGCCAAGCCAAGTCCCAATGCCACCATCCATCGCTGCGGAGTGGCCCGCGAGATAACTCTGCTGTCGCGCGGCCTAAGGGCGTCAGCGGTTAACGTGGAACGGAGGCCAACTCTGGTGGCCGGCACGGGGAAGGATTCCGCAAGTGTATCTCCCGACTTTTCTGATCCCGGTTTGCGGGTAAAATAATAAAGGACGAAGGAAGGGATTCTAAGCTCGGCCTGCCCACTCTCGTAGGTAGCGAGTAAAAGCATCACCTCGGTAACTCTTTTATTGCCGGCGAATGAGCTTTGGCGCACGCTAACTTCGCGCACCACGAATGGCGCCAGATTCAGGCTCTCCCTTTTCAAGGGTTCCAAAACAATTTCGATGTCGGGATCATGGACAGCCTTCACGGTGTAGCCGAATATGTCGCCAACCCAGACAGCGGTTTTCTCCAAGTGAGTCGACACCGTAATTTTAGGGCTGCTGGGCTTTTTAACAGCCGGAGCCGCAGCGCCTGGCGTTGTTAATGCGAGCAACAGCAATAACAGGCGCGAGGCGGAAGGCATGAGGCGTGAGAAAGAGAAATTAAACTGTTGCCCGCTGCCTCGTGCCTCGTGCTCTTTAAGTGTTTCTGGTTTCTGGTTTCTGGTTTCTGGTTGAAACTCAGAACTCGCACCTCGACACTCGACACTGCCTATGCCGTTCATCGCACCCTCTTGCGAGCAAGAAAGAAACCGATCAGTGCGTCCAGATAGGGTTTTCCGGCATAAAGATACAGATGGTCCAGTCCCAGGCCGTAAAGTGCGCGCTCCAGCGCGGCCCGTCGTTCCATCATCATGGACCGGTAGAGGTTCTTGTTCTTCCTGGTCAGATTGAGAACCATCGCGACGCCCGATTCCGCGTCACGCAGGCGCGCGAAGCCGCGCCCGCCGGGCAGGGCCTCCTCCCAGTTATCCGCAATGATGAGGGGTACGAGATCGTGCTTGCGCGCGATATGCCTGAGCGCGTGGCCGCGCAAGGCGTCTTCCGCTTGAACGAAGTCAGAGATTAAAAAAATCAGAGCCGAGGTTTTGAGCTTGCCGAACAAATGCGCGAACGGGAGCGAGAAATCGGTCTTGACCGAGCCTGGTTTCACGTCCCACAAGGATTCTAAGATTTGCCAGATTTGTCGGGAGCCCGCTTTGAGCGGGATATCCAATTCGATCCTGTCGGTGAATCCCAACAGGCCGACTTTCATATTGTCGCCGGTGGCGGAAAACGCCAGGATCGCGGCAACCCGCACGAGTAGCTCCCGTTTCGATTGGTTCACGCTGGCAAATTCCATCGACCGCGACAGGTCAGCGACAATAATGGCGCTCAATTCCTTCTCTTCGAAGTCCTTTTTCACGAACGGATGGCGCATGCGGGCGGTGGCATTCCAATCGATCTGCCGATAGTCATCGCCTTGCTGGTAGGGCTTGTGCTGGTCGAATTCGAAGCCTCTGCCGCGCAGCGGGCTGCGATAATCTCCCACCCGGTGATGCCGCACCGCCCGGCGCGTGTAGATCTCGATGTAGCGCAGCTCTTCCATCAAAGCTCTAGGGATCATATTTTTCGCACCACGAAGAGGCGAAGAACGCAAAGTCGGAACAATTTAGCTCGCGAAATTTCCTCTGTGACCATTACTGGGTGAGTTCAAATCGTTCAAATCGATTTCGGAATTCTTCAACCGCTTGAACGGTTTGAACAGCTTGAACGCCATGAACCCGCGACAAACGGCTTTCTTTCTACTACTATCCCTAAAAGTTTTCTCCAACTGCGCAAATCTTCAAGTCGCTATTCTGACTCTACCGGTCAAGATTAAAACTCACCGCAGAGACGCGGCTGCACGGAAAAAAGAATTTTTGATAAAAAAATATTCCGAACTCTGCGAACTCTGTGCCTCTATGATGAATATCGCTTGTTATTTTGGTTGCGGCTCTGCCGCGCTAGGTCCTTTGCGGTTGAATCTGTCGCCCTCTTTCTATGGGATCGGCACCTTCCTTAGCATCTCCTCGACGATTTCGTCGGGCGTAATGTTTTCCGCCTCGGCGCGCACGGTGCGGATCAGGCGGTGGCGCAGCGCGTCGGGCGCGATGCGCTTGACATCGGCAGGGAGCACACAATCCCGGCCCGCAAAAAAAGCGGTGGTGCGAGCCAGCGCAAGAAGATGCTGCGCTGCCCGCGGCGACGCGCCGTGAAGCACCATCTCACTGATCACCGGCGAGCTCGTATCCGATCCATTGCGCGTGGCGCGGACGATGCGGATCACGTACTCTCTAATGGCATCGCTGACGAAGGTTTCCACGCCGATGCGCTTGCGGTAGCGGATCACGTCGGCGGGCGCCATAACGGGCTTTACGGTCAGTTGGCTCAAGTTGCGCGCGAGCATCGCGGCCTCATCCGCATGGCTCGGATAGGCGACCTTCACCTTCAATGAAAATCGGTCCACTTGCGCTTCCGGCAGCGCGTAGACGCCTTCTTGTTCCACCGGATTTTGCGTAGCCAAAACCCAAAAGGGTTCGTCAAGCGGAAAGGTCGACTCGCCGATGGTGACCTGTCGTTCCTGCATCGCCTCCAAAAGCGCACTCTGGGTTTTCTGCGTGGCGCGATTGATTTCGTCGGCCAAAATCAAGTTCGCGAAGATCGGTCCTTTCTCGGTGCGGAAGGTGCCTAGGACCGTATCAAAAATTCGCGTGCCGATGATGTCGGCCGGAAGCAGGTCCGGCGTGAACTGAATGCGTTGAAACCTAGCCCTGATCGTATTGGCAAGGGTCATCACCGTCAGAGTCTTGGCCAGCCCCGGCACCCCCTCCAACAGCACGTGGCCATACCCCGATTTCTCCTCCTCGTCGCGCTTGAAAGAATAAGGTATCTCCGAGAACAAACCTATCAGCAAGCGTTGGATCAGCCACTCCTGGCCCACGATCACTTTGTTGATCTCTTGTGCCACCGCCTGAATGGCTTCGAAAACCTGCTCTCGGCTATTGTTCTCGCGCGCGTCCACGGTTACTAACCTGGAATTAACAACATCAGAAAAAAAAGGCCGGCCGCGGCCAGCAAAAATCCCTGATAATAATCCTGGTATTCGACGACTTTTCTGAAACCGGTGATCTCGCGCTCTTTGAGTACGATTTCGGAAAAAGTCTTATCCAACTCGAAACCGCTGAGAGAGCGGTAAAACTTCCCGCCGGTCTTGTCCGCGATCCAATTGAGGGTCCGCTCTTCGAAGCGAGTAATGATCCTTCTACCCTGATCGTCTTCAAGGTAAACGGGCCGGCCGCCCTCATAGGCGAGTGGTATCGGCGCGCCTTCCACGGAGCCGACGCCGACGGTGTGGACTTTGAGTCCTTGCTCTCTCACCGCATCCACTGCCCCGTCGAGTTCGGCGCTGTTGTCCTCGCCGTCGGAGAGCAGGATGAAGATCTTTTTGTTGCGCGCCGCTTCAGGATACACTTCGGCTTCTTTGCGAATCACGGTAAGACCGTTTCTGAGCCCACGGCCGATATTGGTTCCATGGCTCACGGTCGTGTCTTCCTTCAGATAATCGAGGTAGTAAAGAATATTATTGGCGTCTTCGGTCAAGTAGGAGACGATCACGCTGCCACCGGCAAACGACACCAGCCCGACCCGGTCGTGCTCGAGCTTGGCGCGCGCAAACGCGCCGATCACCTCCAACGCGCGCGCCAGCCGCGACGGTTGAATATCAGTGGCTCTCATGGAGGGGGATGTATCGAGCAGAAAGACCACGTCCAGCACCCCCGGTTGGGGCACTTTTTTTTCCTGGACGAGTTGCGGATGGGCGAGGGCGAGAATGATGGCCGTCATGACCAGATTCAAAAGCAGGCATCGAATAACATCCTTGCGCAGGGAAGAAAAATGCGAAACCCGCTTGAGCGCCAGCCCGACGCCCAAAGTTCGCCGGCTTTGGCGCTTGCCGTGCAGATAATAGAGCCAGCAGGGCAGCAAGGCGACGAGCACAAAAAACAGCTTGAGGTATTGGGGATGTAAGAACTTCATCGGACAACGGGCTCAGCCGCGTTTCTCAGGCGCTATTTGCTGCTGCGAGGGATCCTGTGGGCGCATTTTGTCTAGCAGCGATTTGACTTTTTGCTCTTGCGCCTTGCGATCGCGGTCCGGTCGCGCCAGGACGTTGCGCACTAGCTCGTAGTTGAACTTCAGGTCCCAGTCGTCGGGTTGCGCGGCAAGTCCTCGTTGATATTCAGACATGGCCGCCTTGAGCGCGTTCATTGCGGTTTCCGCGTCATTGCTTTCCAGTGCCTGTCGAAAACGGACGTTTCCCATCCAATAACTGTAATCGCCGCTCTCGACCAACTCGGGCGCATGAGCGGGCAGCTGCTCGAGCTTGGCGAGCGCGTCGGCATTCTTGCGCTGGCCGTAGAGTATGGCGACCTGGTTCAAGCCTGCTTGTTTGTGCTCTTCCGCGAGAATCTGCGTTAGCCACGGAAGGCTTTGAAAGGGACCCTCGATCCGGGAATAAATTGCCATCGCGCCGGCCAGGTCGCCCTGGGAAAACGCTCTCTGCGCGCGATCCAGTTCAAGGCTCAACCAACCATAAACGAGGAGTCCCAGGGAGATCAGGAAAACCAGAGTACAGCCTGTCCATGTGAGTTGCTTCTTCATCGGCCTCGCGTATGACTATTACTAATGAGTTCGTTATTTAGAGACGATGTCGCTAGTGTGCGACCGAGAGGCGAGCCCTTCCGATCGCGGTCAATGGTTCTCTGCCTTGCCGGCCACCACCCCGTTTTCTCCACAGGTGGAAATGCCCGCCGGAAGGGCCTGAAAACAACCTTTGCGCTCCTGTGCCCGCGCTCTCCAGCTCTCACCCCTCGGTCGCTGTTTGGTTACTCAATTGTGGACTCCTTAATAAGTAAATTAGTTAAAGGCTAGCTCTGCAGAGATTGATTGACAACCTTTCCAGAAAGTTTCTTTTACATTTTCCCCGCGTGGTGATGCAAGCGACCGGGGACCCTTAGCCGGCTCGTTCAAATCGTTCAAAATGTTCCAATTGTTTAATGGCTTTGAACGGCTTAAACGACTTGAATCTTTTGAACTCCGTTCGATAGCGCAAGACCGGTGCTTTGTTCGAACGATTTGAACGGCTTGAACATTTGGAACGTCTGGAACCGCCAATGGCGGTCTTTAATGCACGTGATCATCCGGCGCCGGCGCCGCAGGTTTCTCCTGATTGAGCCGGTCAATCTCGCGCAAGAGATGTTCCAATTTATCCCAACCGGGGCCGTCCCGAGGAATCCAACGCGCGCGCACATAACCCTGGCGATCGATTATGAACTCCATGTGTGGGGGAATGGGTGGGTCCGGGAGCGTGCCCTGCTCGGAAAAACTTCGGCGCAACAGCGCATAGGTATCAAAAGCTTCTCGGCTGCCGTCGATAACCAGGGACAGGGACTTGAACGCGCGGTTCAGCTGTAGGCCCTCTTTTATCTCTTTGGGGATGGCGAGGACCTTCACATTTTTACTCTGAAGCTGCCGGGCCGCTCCTTCGAGCTCAGCCAGACGAGCGCGCGATTCCGGCAAAGAGAACAACACGAGCATGACAATATCATTGCCCCGGTGATCTTTGAGAGAGCGGCTTTCCTCCGCGACCGTTCGATAGACGAAGTCCGGCGCCACGAGCGAGGGCTCGGGATCCACCAGCGCGCTCATCTGCCTGCCGCGCTCGGCGGCGGATAAAGCGCGCAGAAAATTGATCATATCCCAGCGCTCTTCTTCGTCGAGGCTCGCAACAAAACTCGGCATCGGGCCTGGCAGCCCGTTTTTTTTTATGCCGTGACTTAGCCACCAAAAAAGATCGCCAGCGGTGTGGTCCGCGCTGTGTTTGGCAGTCAAATCCGCCGGCTTCGGTTTCAGATCTTCGCCACTGACGCCGTCACCGTAACCGCCAACGCCATGGCAACCCGCGCAGGCATCGTGATAAAGACGCAACCCGTTCGCCACCGAGATCGCATTGTAGGGAACCGCCGGCCGGAGATAGGTCGACGGATACGCATCGATTGAAAGCGCGTTATGGCCGAGCCACCCACCGTAACCGAGACTCGCGACACCTATCCCCAAAACCAGGTAACGAAAGCGGCGCCGCAAGATGAAGTAGCCGACAATGCCAACTAGTCCGGCAGCGCCCAGCCATTTTGCTTCGGCCATTTGGGACCGTACCTTCGCGCTGCTCTCAAGGGCATTCCAATTCCAGCGAAAGTCCAAGGGCCAGTCGGGCTGGATATGGCGCGCCGGCGGAGTTACTCCCATGAAACCGACAATTAACAGGATGCACGCGCCGATGCCGGCTTCGGTCCTTACGTTCCGCTTCAGGCGCCGCAGAAGTTCTCCCGATCGCGGCATCGAACTCCGCTCTTCGAGCACTAAAATGCCAGGCTTGAGTTTACGCAGATTAATCGCTGCAACTGCGAGCAGCGGCACGAGCCAAACAAGTTTGACGAGCAGCAGCTTGCCGTAAGCCGTGCCCAGTAACGGCGGCACGGCGCCGACCAGGGTCCAGGCATTGAAAAGTCCGGTTGCCAAGACGACCGTGACACAAACGCCACCGAGCAAAGAAAAGCGGCGCGTGCTTTCCTTAAGCACAACCGTAGCCCAAGCATGATTGAGGCGAAGATTCCATGCCAGAAAAATCGCCAACGCCGGCAAGCCGCCAAGCCAAGCGCTGGCGGCGAGAAGATGCAGAGCATCCGAGGCAAGCTGGGCAAAGAGCCAGATGCCCTCGCCGGCCGCGGCATGGCTCGAAAAGGCTGGCGCCAAAATCAAAGCCGCGGCCAAGATCAGAGCGACTGGCCGCAGGTAAACGGAGCTGATTTCGTGTTGGCGCGCTAGCATCCACGCCAAGATCACGATCAAGCCCATACGGACGAGCCAGACCATACCATATCGAGTTCCCAGCAAAACTCCGCCGATGTTTTCAGGTCTCAACGCTTGACTAAGCGGCATGCCGGTCACGGCGGCAATCTGCAGCCCAAATCCTACTAAGCCCGTCAAGAAGACCGAAAGCAGAGTCCATTTTATAATCGCGCGCTGGCGTCGGCCGAAAGCCGCGCCTGCGGCGGCGCCTTGCGCCCCGGCCGCCCGGAGCGACGGGCGAGCGACGATGGCGTGAAATGCCAATGATCCGAGCAGGAAAGCCGCCGAGGAGAGGTGCGCGAACCGAATGAGAGCGGCAACGGTGGTCACGGGCGTAAAAAATGTGCGATCGACGATTCTTGTTTATGCTGTTAGCGAGATGGTTACTGCCGAGCAAGCTCCTAGCCCAGAATATTCATACTTAACCAAGGGGTAAACCCTTCCGGAGAAGGCAATGGGTCTATGGCTTGACGCAGTCCGCAAAGTGTCGATAAGCGCACATGCAAGGAGACGACTGCATGCGCTGGTCAAGCACCCGACAGCTCCATTTCCCTGCAGGTTTGAGCCTTCTCCCTCCACGCTTCACCCGATGGTTTACAGTAGATGCTGCGTTTTCCTCGGGGCATGAACAATCCGGGTCAGTTCTTCGAATCTCGGATGGTAAACGGAAAGCTTTGCTCGACTACATGTCCGTCCACCGATAAGACACGGAACTTGACGGTGTACCGACCCGGCTGAAGCTGTTTGACACCAATGGAAAGTTGCTTGGAATCTTCGCGTAACACCCGCGCGTTGTCGAGGTCCACACGTTTGCCATCGGCATCAAGAACCGAGGCGGACGAATAGCGAGACTCTAATCGTTCGTTAAACCAAAGCTGAATTTTGGCGGGGGAAGTGAAAAGGGTAGCGCGGCCCGCCGGCACGGACTTGACGAGATAGGCATGGGCCGAGGCCGGAGACGGGAACAGTATGAAAAATGAAATGAAAAATCCTCGGATTCGCGATTTCATTCTATCCAGCCGGCACAGCTAGAACCGGACATGGCGCGCTGCGCACGATGCTTTCTGTCACCTTCCTGCTTCTCAGTTCTTGGCTGATAAAGACGCGCCAACTGAAATTATAAGCAATCAAATTTTTGTTCAACCCGAATTCCGCGGTTGAATTTTCTAGCGGAGCGCAGGGCAAAACCCTTCCGCAGCAAAGTCGATGTGGTACTGCCTCTAAGCAGACATCGATTAGCGATGCTGTAGTGGCGCGTGCAGGCTGATTGCAACTAAGTGCCAGAGTGCAAAAAGGCTTTGATGTTTCACAGTCGGACGCCTTCGCTGCTCCAGGGTTCCACCCTGCGCTTGTGGATCTATCGTTTAACTGCGGAACCCGGGTTCAATTC
>DATBLC010000069.1:0-7314 GCA_036555515.1 Binatia bacterium | reverse complement strand
TTTCAGGCCCTGCCGGCGGGCATTTCCACCTATGGAGAGGACGGGGTGGTGGCCGGCAAGGCAGAGAACCATTGACCGCGATCGGAAGGGCTCGCCTCTCGGTCGCACACTAGCGACATAGTCTCTAAATAACGAACTCATTATTATAGTAACTTGATTTTGGAGTGGTGGGGCTCAGACCTTTGAACTTTTGAACACCTGAACCTTGAACATTGAACTTGAACTGATTTTGCACGGAGGTGCGTATGGCAGATTTCCCGCTTACTGCTGAGGCCATCAAAAGGCAATACAAGCGCGCCGGCGTTCACTTCGTCGTTGCTTTGCCGGATCGCGTGACGAGTCACTACCTGCTGAAGGGGCTAATAGCCGATCCGGAATTCAAAGTCGTGCAGGTGTGCAAGGAGGATGAAGGGATATCGATTTGCAGCGGCCTTTACGCCGCGGGCCAGAAGTCCGTGCTTATGATGCAATACACGGGACTGCTGGACTCGATCAACGCGGTCCGCGGCGTCGCTGTGGAGGGGCATTTCCCCGTCTGCATGGTCGTCGGCCTTTTGGGCAAAGAACCAGATATCGCGCCGTCAAGATCAAAAAAATATGGCGTCAAGATCATCGAGCCGATCCTCGATGCGATGGGCATCGAGCACCATCTGATCGAGCGCGACGCCGACGCGGAGGGGATCGCGCCGGCCATCGAAAACGCGTTCGCGAAATCGTCGCCCACCGCGATCCTGATCGGAAGGGAGCCTCGCTAGTCCAGAGATCGGAAGTCAGCGGTCAGAGATCGGAGTAGGAGTCCATGATGAAACGAGATGAGATGCTGAAAGCGTTTGCGCGCCAGCGCAAAGACGAAATCGTCGTGGCGGTTTACATGGCGGCGCAGGAGATCACCCATATTGCACCCAGCGATTTGAATTACACGTTCACCGGCGCCATGGGTCAGGGCTCGTCCCATGCGCTGGGTTTGGCACTCGGACGGCCGGACAAGAAAGTCGTGGTCTTTGACGGCGACGGCAGTCTGCTCATGAATCTCGGCAGCCTCGTTACCATCGCCAATCAAGCGCCGAAAAATTTCGTTCACTGCCTGTGCGAAAACGGCTGCTATGAAACCAACGGATCGGTGCCGATCCCGCGCGCCGGACAGATCCGGTTCTCCGAATTCGCCAAGACCGCCGGTTATCGCAAAACCTACGAGATCTCGGACCAGGCGGAGTGGGAACGCGAGCTGCCCAACATTCTGAAGGAAGAGGGGCCGGTCTTCGTCGTTCTCAAAGTCGAGCCCGGGGAAGCCTATCCGGAAAATTTTCAGCGCCTGTACAGCATCGAGCATCGGGAAAAGTTCCGCCGCACGCTCGCGAACAGCTAGCAGGCTGCTGAAAAAGCCTCATATGCTTCGTTGCGCTCAAGCGCCGCGCTCTAATCGTGCTCGTTTTTCGAACACGAACCATGAACACGAGTGACAAAATCTGCGCCTCGCCTCTGAGATCTTTTTGAGCAGCCTGCAAGCAAACAATTCTAGCGCGGACCTAAAGGATTCGATCTAACTTTCTTGCTTGGCACTGCGTGTCAGACGATGAACATACAAGCTTCCTCTCCCTTGATGGGACTGAGGTGAGGGTGTTTCGGTTTTTTCGTCCATCTCACCCGACCGCGCCTTCATGTCCCCTCAACTTCTAGCCTCCATCACCGCCGTCTGCTACGCCGCGGCGCTCGTGTCGTCGCGGCTTGGCCTCAAGTATTCGACCCCCGACACGGTGACGCTCGTGTCGATCCTGGTGCAGAACGTGACCCTCTGGTCGGCGGTTTTTCTGACCGGCGGCATCCCGAAAGTTTCGTCGATCGCCGTAGGGATATTTTGCATCGTCGGCATATTTCAAATGGGCGTCAGGCTTCTCGCCTACACCGGCGTGCTGAAAATCGGCGCCTCGCGCAGCGGCTCGCTTCAGTCCATCAGCCCGCTCATCAGCGCAACCATCGCCATTACCATTCTCCGTGAACCGGCTACCACGCTGATCATCACCGGCACCGTTCTGGTCGTCGCCGGTATCGTGCTGGTTTCCTGGAAGGCGGAAGGGGAAGTTTCCAGCTTTCGCTGGTGGTATTTGTTGCTGCCCGTCGGCGCCGCCTGCCTGACGGGCATGAATCATCCACTGCGGCGCTACGCCTTTAGCCTCTCCGACGAGCCACTTTTCTTTTCCGCATTCATGGGACTAGTGTCCCTGGTCGGTTTCGCGGTCTTTCGGTGCTCATCACCGCGCAGGCAACGGCTCGACTGGAACCGTAAAGCGCTCGGGCTTTTTCTGTGGACGGGGATTTTTGAAACCCTGTCGATTGTTCTGATCATGACTTCTTTAAGCATCGGCCGGGTCGTTCTGGTGGCGCCCATAGCGGCGACCTATCCGGTGTGGGCGCTGATCGGCGCAAAAATATTCCTGCGCGACGTGGAAAAGATCACGATGAAAACGATCATCGGAATCCTTAGCGTCGTAGCCGGTACAATCGCGATTCATTTGGGAAAGTGACGCTGGGAGTTCGGTTCGAGAATGAAGGATAGAAAATCGAAGATTCACTTATCAGTTGCTCCCTCCGGTTCGGCACTCCCACGGCGGAAGATAACTGGAATCGCTATCCTCAATCTTCGATCTGCGATCTCGATGAGGAATCTGCTTGTCAGCCAGCCGCACGTCAAATAGTATCTACCAGAGGAGGTGTGCCGTGAAAATATACGATATTTCCTTAAGCCTATCGCCGCAATGCATTCGCTGGGTGACTTCGCAGCCGATGGAGCTGATCGAGCGCAAGCGCACGAGCCGTGGCGACGCCAATAATTCTTCGTCGATCCATGCGAGCGCTCACGCCGGCACCCATGTAGACGCACCGTTTCATTTCGTGCCGGACGGCAATACCATCGAATCGCTGCCGGTCGATCTCTTCATCGGACCGGCGCGGGTGTGCGCCGTGGATGCCGGCACGCATATTACCGCCGCGGATGTCGCAAAGGCGGGCGTTCAAGGAGAGTCGCGAGTTCTGTTCAAGACGCGAAATTCAACCCTGCTCAAGAAAGGCGTCTATGATCCGAGCTTCGCGGCGTTCTCCGTAGACGGAGCCAAAGCGCTCGTGGAAGCCGGCGTTAAGCTAGTCGGGCTGGACTATCTTTCCGCGGCGAAGGCTGATGAACAGGTGCCGGTGCACCGCGCGTTTCTTGATTACGGCGTGATCTTGCTCGAGGGCATCGATCTGTCCGATGTCCCGCCCGGACGATACGAGCTGATCTGTCCGCCGGTCAAACTTGTCGGTTCCGACGGCGCGCCGTGCCGCGCGGTATTGAGAGAAATCGCGTAGGGGACTGGCGTAGCCAGTTCAAGTGTTCAAGTCGTTAAAGAACCGGGCGGTTGGTTTGAACGATTTGAACGTCGTGCCGAGCTTGGCGCCGATGCCCGGTATGTCGGTAAGTGTAGGAGTGTTGTGAGGCCACAGTTTAGACCCGCGATTATCGTGCATGGCGGCGCCGGGCCGATCAAAGACAATAGCCTTTCGGCGCGGCTCGAAGGCTGTAAGCTGGCCGCGCGCACGGGTTGGCATATACTTGAACGTGGTGGCCCCGCGATAGATGCCGTCGAGGCCGCCGTCATCGTCCTCGAAGACAATCCCCTCTTCAACGCGGGCACGGGCTCGACCCTCAACAGTCTCGGCGAGGTCGAAATGGACGCGGCCATCATGGATGGCTCATCGCTGCGCGCCGGCGCGGTTGCCGCGGTTTGTAGGGTTAAAAACCCGATCAGCCTAGCCCGCCGCGTCATGGACGACGGCCGCCATGTGATGTTGGCCGGAGAGGGCGCGTTACGCTTCGCGCGACAGATAGATTTTCCCGAGTGCCCGCTCGACGCGCTCATCGTCGAGCACGCGAGGAAGCGCTGGGAGGAAAAACATGGCACGGTCGGCTGCGTGGCGCTGGACGCCAACGGCAAAGTCGCCGTCGCGACTTCCACCGGGGGCATCTTCAATAAACTGCCGGGCCGCGTCGGCGACACGCCGCTCTTAGGCTGCGGTACCTACGCCGATGAATTCGGCGGCGTGTCTTGTACGGGTCACGGCGAGGCGATCATGCGCGTCGTGCTTGCCAAATCGGCGTTAGAATTCGTCCGCAACGGCGCAACCCCGCGATTGGCGGCAGAGCAAGCCGTTGCCATGCTCGCTGACAAAACCGCTAGCGGCGGCGGGCTGATTATTGTCGACCGGAAGGGAAGAGTGGGTTACGCGCGCAACACGACGCATATGCCGGTCTGTTTTATTAGCAATGCCGGCCTGAGTGAAACAGACAGTTAGGCAACGGTATGGAGGAACGACGATGCAGAACAAGAATCTACGGCGCGATTTTGTGATGAGGACCGGGACGCTGCTTTTGCTCTGGTATGTTGTATCCGGCAACGCGTTTGCGCAGACTCCTTTCTACCAGGATAAGAATATCACTGTGGTCGGCGCAACTGATCCCGGCGGCACGGCAGACTTGCGCATACGAACTGTTATTTCCACTTTGCGCAAGCATATTCCAGGAAATCCAAATATCGTGGTTGAATACATGCCGGGCGGCGGCGGGCGAAAGGCGGCAAACCACGTATTCAGGACCGCTCGTCCCGATGGATTCACCCTGGGCGCTCTCACCTCCTCGGTGGTGCCGGCGGCGATCGTGGGCGAGAGCGGGGTTCAATACGACCTGGACAAGTTTATTTATCTCGGGACTCCCTACAGCGGTCACCCGCATATTTTCTTGAGCCGCAAGGATGCCGGTGTCAGTAATCTGGAAAAACTGCGCTCCGCGTCAGGACTACGGCTCGGTGCCCAGTCGGTGGGGCATACGATTTATTATACCGGCAGAATGTTCGTATATTTGATGGACATTAGAGAGCCGAAATTCGTGGTCGGCTATAGCGGTCCCGAACTCGATGTGGCGTTTTTACGCGGCGAAGTAGACATAAGGACAAACCATCCGGATAATCCCATACGCCAGGGCTGGTTGGACAAAGGCCTGGCGGATGTGCACGGCATTATCGAAGTCCCCAAGGGACAGAAACATCCTTACCCCCGCTATGCCGAGCTGCCCGACCTTGAAAGCTTCGCCAAGTCCGATAAGGAACGCAAACTGATACTGCTGCACCGCACGTTCCAGCTCGCCGGCGCGCCCTTTGTGTTGCCGCCGGGAACTCCGAAAGAGCGGGTCGAGATTCTTCAGGAAGCGATGCGGCGAACATTTAGAGATCCCGAGTTTCTCAAGGAGTACAAGAAAACGGGCGACGATTCACCGCCGCTGATGCCCGAGGCGCTCGATAAGATCGTCAAGGGTCTGCCGCGCGATCCGGAGGTCATCGAACTGTTCAAAAAAATCTTTGGCGCGGGGCCTTTGCCGCCGCGCTAAGATTTCTTCAACGAAAAGCAGTCTGCAGGCTGCTCAAGAGACTCAGAGGCGAGGCGCGCGAGCGAAACGGAGTATTGGAGCATTGGGTCTCGAACCTATTACTCCACCACTCCAAGACTCCAGTACTCCGGTCCTTATGAGGCGGTCGAGGGCAACGACGCATGTGAGACTTTTCAGTAGCCTGCGTTAAGGGGATTTCATGTTCGCCAAACATCCCGACCCGACAGTCGCCCACGTGGTAGAAACCTGGGCGCCGCGCATGATCGTTCAGGGAATCGATTACAACGATCTTGTGTCCACGGCCGGACGCATCAGAGTCTGGAAAGACTGGTGTCGGGAGTGGTGCGCCACTGCGGCGGAGCACGAAAAATTTGCGCTTCAAAAGGAGGCCGAAGGCAACGTGGAAAGCGCCACGGAGTCTTATCTCTTGGCGGCGATGGCGTATCATTTTGGCTGCAACAACTCTCCCGATGATCTGGACCAGTATATTCCTGCCGCCAGGAAACGCGTCGAATGTTACGCCAAAGCGGCGCCGCACCTGAAACCGCCGGCCGAGCGCCACGAAGTTCCTTTCGAACAATTTCGGATGGCGGCCTATCTCCGCGTGCCGCCGAGGATCGACAAGCCCGCGGTGGTGGTCATCATCTCAGGGCTTGAGTCGACCAAGGAAGAAGCCCGGACGATGGAAGATGGGCTGTTGCAGCGAAATCTTGCGACTTTTACTTTCGACGGGCCCGGGCAGGGCGAGAGCTGGTTTCAGGGCGGTCTCATTGTCGAGTTCGAACGCGCCACTTCCGCCGTCATCGATTATTTGGAAAACTTAACTCAAGTCGACGCCAATCGGGTCGGTGTCTTTGGGCCAAGCATGGGCGGTTATCTCGCGCCGCGTTCGGCCGCTTGCGATCAGCGCATCAAGGCCTGCGCTTTCGCCGGCGGCATGTATGACCGTTCTCGCGTGCTCAACCGACTTGACGATCCCTTCGAATTCGCCCGCATCGCCCATATCTGGAAAGTCTATGACAAAGAAAAACTCCTCGAGTTGCACCGCCGCTGTACCCTCGAAGGGTTGGCGCCGAGTATCCGTTGCCCTCTCCTCGTCGTTCACGGAACCAAAGATTTTGTGCCGGTGGAACAAGCGAGACGAATCTATGACGAAGCGTCGGGCCCAAAAGAGTGGGTTCTCCTTGTAGGCGGCAACCACGTCTGCAACAACATGCCGTTTCGCTACCGACCACTCGTGGGCGATTTCTTGGCGAAGCATTTAGGCGCCGCGAAGTTCTGAACCACCGGGAGAAGAACAGGAGAGCAAACAATACTACCTCTGGCTTGTATCCGGTGTCTCGCTGCAAGGCAAGCGAGATTTGTTAATCGCTTTGCCCGTTCAGAGACCTTTCTTAGTGTCATCGTTAATTCGGAAATTCGTTAGGGGTGAATACTGGGGTTAATTGACATTGAGACTTGACGTGCATGTCATCTGCTTGTCTAATCACGTGGAGGAGTAAAAATGATGCTGATACTGCGCAAGCGTGGATGGGTAAGCCCGGCTATGGTGTTGTTGGTATTCGCGGTGATCGTGGGAAGTTGCACCGGGCTCGGCGTTGCGCCTTCCGAGGTGGCAGGACCGCGACTCTTTGGGTTTCCCGGCGACTGGAACAAGGTCCCGTCCAAGACCGTGACGCTGTTCTACCCCGGTCAGGTCTCCTGGGAGTTCTTGACCAGCGCTGCCATCCGGGCGCCCAGCTCATAGAGGGAGGTTGCGCTACTTGTCACACGGGTCAAGAGAAATCGCTCGGGTCCAAGTTGGTTCCAGCGGGTCCCCGGGAAGCCGATCCCATCGCCGGCAAGGCGCCTAGCATTGACCTTACAGTTCGCGCTGCCTACGACGCCGAGTTCGTCTACTT
>DATBLC010000068.1:0-10467 GCA_036555515.1 Binatia bacterium | reverse complement strand
TGTCGAGGGGCAGGCTATCATTAAAGTCGATGCCGCAGCCATGTTTACCGTCAGACTGACGATGGGCGCGGTGCAGGCGCTGGGCCTGGCGATTGGCCAGAGTGTTTTTCTGATCATTAAAACCAGGTCCTGCGTCGTTCTATAGATAAAGAGATGCACGTTCAAGTCGTTCAAATCGTTTCCGGAAGTTCTGACGGCTTGAACGATTTGAACGGGCGGTGAATGATAAGACGGTTTGAACGATTTGAACGGCTTGAACTTTTTGAACGCGACGCGATGGATTCGAACTTGCGGCATGATTTTTGGAAATTCTAAGCTCATTAAGCGATGCGCCGTCGTTTTCGTGATCGCGTCGCTCGGAGGATGCGGCCGCAGCGAGCGCATGGATGCGCTTTATGCCCAGCGCTGTCTAAACTGCCACGGGCCGGTGGGCAAAGGCGACGGCCAAGCGGCTGCGGCGTTGCCAGTACGCGTGCCGGATTTCAGAGAAACCGTCGAGCGCCGCAGCACCGGCCAGATCCGGAGGATCATCACCGAAGGCAGAGGTATGATGCCCGCCTTTGATCCCGCGTTAACGCCGGCGGAAATCAATGACGCGGTGCGAATGGTTCGCTTCCTGAGCCGGGAAGGCCGCGACGTAGCCTGGTGGGAGAAATACGACGTATTGGTCTCGGCGCATTGCAGCGTGCCCTGGGAGGCGGTCTTAGGTTACGACGAACCGCTTGAACCGGCGCAGACATCAAAACAATGAGTGGCGAATCGATGCCGAGAAGAGCCTCGAATGCCTTATTGCTTTCAATCGATTAACAGGTCTGCGCGAGTTCAAGCTGTTCAAATCGTTCAACCGCTTCGCTCCGTTCAAGACGTTGAACTCAAACTCGGTTCTTTGAGCACACCCAAGGTGCATTTTTTCAACTCATTGCGATTTGTGTTAACGCTACAGGCAATTATATTCACTTTAGCAGCGCCTGGGCGGAGCTGGAGCCATGACCAGAGCGCGGCGCAGAAGGCCAAGGGCGCGGAGCGCCGCGAGGTCCGAATTACCATTGAAGATTTCACATTGACGGACCAGGCCTCGAGGCCTTTTAAATTTCAGTCGCTGCGCGGCAAGGTTGCGGTTGTCGCCTTCGCTTACACCACTTGTCCTGACGTCTGCCCGCTTATCACCGCAGCCATGCGCCAGGTTCAGGACGCGCTCAGAGGAGAGGAACGCGGGCTAACTTATCTCGTGACTGTGACCACCGATCCCGAGATCGACACGCCAAAGGTGATGGCGGCGTACGCCAAGCGCTATGGGGTCGACCCGGCGAATTGGGCGTTTCTCACCGGCGATGAAGCCGCCCTCAAAAAGGTTTGGAAGAACTTCGGCGTCGGCGTAAAACGAAAGGCGCGCGGCTTGATCGATCACACCACGCTCACCGCCGTGGTGGACCGGAGCGGGACCATGCGTATCGCCTACATCGGCACGGCACCCGACCCCAAAGCCATCCTGAAAGACGTACGGAAGCTACTGCAAAGCAAATGATCCGTCGCGAGATGCAGCAACGGCTATCCGTCTCAGGCGTCCTTTCACACATCGACTTGGGTTTGAAACGGAACAACCTATTCGGTTAGTTACTATGGCTCACAAGCACTTCTCATCGCCGCAATCAGGCCAGAATTCCAGGCTAAGGGAAGCGTTTCTACATTCGGCATTTTCACTTACGATTATCGCGAAATACGGTTGCGTGTATGATAGGCTCCGTCGCGACCAGTAACATGACTAAGCGCGCGAAGAAATCGAGCAATCCATTTAGCGGGCGCTGGCGCATCGTTGAGATGGAGCAATGGGACCGGGAGTTCATTGACCTTGAAGGTCCGGGCTACATCCGCTTTTCGAGGGGTGGTAACGGCGAGTTTCATTTCGGAGCAGTGCATGGCGAACTTGACTGCCGGGTGGAGAAATTACGCGGACAACACCGTGTCGAGTTTTCATGGTTGGGGAACGATGAAATGGATCCCATATCCGGCCGAGGGTGGGCCGTCTTAAGAGGCGACGAGCTCCACGGGTCATCTCTATTTTCACCTTGGCGACGATTCGTCGTTTCGAGCAATTCCGTCGCGATTTAGCGGCGCCGCCGAAACGGATCGGCCGCGAGTGGCGCGCCGTTCACGGTGAACGTTACGAGACGTGCAGAGCGGCGCGCTCTTTTTTGCCTTGATGCGGCTTGACTATAATTTCTACATCTTGATCGAGCGCCACCAGGAATCGCAATAAGCGTTCAACAGAAAATTGCCGGAATTCGCCGCGAAGCATCTTTGAAACATCTGGTTGCCGTACGCCGAATAATGTGGCTGCCTCGACTTGTTTGAGACCGCGTTTTTTCATGATCTCGTTGATTTTCCAAACGAGTTTCGCCTTAACGAGATGTTCCTCAGCGTTGGGCAGGCCGAGGTCCTTAAAGACATTCCCACTGCTTTTTTCGTAGCCTTTGCTCTTCATGGCTTCATCTCCTTCGCAATCCGCTCTGCCTCGCGTAACCGTTGCTTGATTAACTCGATATCCCGGCGCGGCGTTTCGCGCCCTGTTTTCGATTTCTTCTGAAAGGCGTGCAGCATAAACACCGCATCCGCATACTTCAATGTGTATACGGCGCGAAACGTATCACCGCGGTAGTCTTCAATGACCTCTAGCACGCCCGCCCCGCCAAAGCCGCTTAACGCCTTAAGCGGTTCATCGATCATCTTCGGCGAGTATAGTGAATTCACTATAGTCAGTCAATAGAAAGAAGCGCTTAGCGGTATCCCGACAACGGATAACGAAGGACTTACGATGGAGATGGTGTATGGCAAGCAGTGACGGCTCTTCACAACAACGCTCAACCCCCGGCTGCAGCGTACCCTGTTTTGGGAGATCTACCGTCATGATGCGCGGACAAATCGTCTCAACAAGCAAAAGTCCTTCAATAAGCTAGTCAGCGCTATCGTTGGCCGGCCTTCGGGTGACCGCTGAGGGGGTCGTGTTTTTCTTCGTGAGATTCGGGATTTGCTAATACGAAAATTGTTCGCGATCCATCTCCGGCATAAAAGACCATGTACGTACTGAACAACCTACCCAGAGCTGCCTCCAACTTACAAAAAGCTCCTATCCGCTCGGCCGACTGACAGCGGAAAGGCTTGGCAAAGGGGGTATTCTAGGTCGACCCAGAAGGAGATCGTTGTTTGTAGGGCTTTTACGGAAGCCGTTTTTCTGAGGACGGATGCCTAATTTGACCATACGTGACCTCTAAGTCCGGTTTTGACGTGGCAAGGGCGGCAAGGGCTGGTTGCGTTGCGGCGCTACCCTGTTTGTGGTAAATACTCGGCGCGCTTGTTTTCGATGATGGTTCGGCTCGAAGAGTGGGATGTCCGAGCTTCGCAGAGGGCCCGAGCGGCGGGCTACTCCGCCTCGGCCGTTATTTCGAAAGGGTCTGCGCGTGGTGACGTCCCGCTATTACACCGGCCGCCGCCTGCCCTCTACACGCCTCTTCGAATCGACGGACAACAAACTCCGATCGCGAAACTGGGCGGATATCACGGCTGGCCAAAATGGGTTCCGTTTTTTTTTGCGGCTCAGCGGCACAGACTTGGGCAGCTTGGAGCGAGCAAATGAAGACCCGCCGTAGGCTTCGTGAGCTGGGCGCCATCGCCTACGAACGGGACCTCTGCGCCGAGCTCACGAAACTCGAGAGCGAGTTCGGGCGATGGCGCGCCGGCGAGATCGATGCCCACGAGCTTTCGGACCACATCCACCGCTTTCATCAAGGCCCCGCGCGGGAGCTCTTCTCCTTTTATGAACAATCGAACCTCGACTTTGCGGTTGCCCATGCCATTCACCGCGGAGTGATCACGGAGGAGGAAGCCGGCCCCGACGCCATAGAGATGCTCCGAGCGCACCTCGCGTTTCTGCGCGACCAATCCCGCTTAACGCCTTCCGACTGAACCCGGATTCCGCAGTTATACTGAGGAGACGGCAAGCGAGGTGGAACCCTGGCGTAGCGAAGGCGTCCAACTGTGAAATTTCCAAAGTCATTTTGCGCTTTCGCAATTCGTTGTTACGAGCTGTAAGGTTTCGTCGAAGCACCGCTGCTCGATGTCTGCTTAGAGGCAGACGGCATCTCCGCCACAGGCGGATCAGCCTTCGGCTGAGACTTTGCTACGGAAAGGTTGCGCCTCGCGCTTCCTCTGTCGAGCGCAACTGCGGAAGGTGAGCGCAGCGAAGGATCTCGCATTTTCAGTCGCCTACAAAGACGAAATCTTTCGGCGGCGATTAACCTGAGACGTGTCGAAGCGCCTCAGGGTAACGTCATGAGACAGGCTCACACGGGGGCGCTGGCTCGTCCCGCGGCCCACTCAATTAGCCGCTTCGACCAGCACCGTTCAGGGTGTAAATTCCTTATTAATCACCGGCACTTGGGCCGGCGACTTTGAACCCATTCGTACATCGGGTTTAGGCTTGAATGTTTGAATCAGTCGGCAAGCTGCTCAGTGAACTTTGAACCGCGCGCGCCAAATCCTGGGCAAAGCTAACCTTGACAAGAAGAGGGCTTAAAACTAAACTCAAACATGAAGTTTTTGAGGTGCGCTCCGCGATGGCTTTCGACAATTTTGAACAACTCGAAGGGAAGATTAATCGCCTGATCGAGAAGCATGAGCGGGTGAAGAAAGAGAAAGAGTCCATCGAAAGGAAACTTGAACAGAAGGAAAGCGAGTGGCACCATCTGCAAGGGCAAATACGGCGCTATGAACGCGAGCGCATCGAGCTCAGAGAAAAGATAGATAAAATTATTGGACAGTTGGCCAGCATGGATATTTCTGACTGATCAGGGGACGCAGCAATGAAAAAGGCACTGGATGTCGAGATCCTGGGGCAAAAACTTACGATCAGCAGCGATGCCGAGGAAGGCTACATGCTGCGCGTCGCCGGGTACGTCGACGGCAAGATGCAGGAGTTGCTGCAGTCCCAGAAACCCGTGGCCAGATCGAACATCGCCATGTTGGCGGCGCTCAATATCGCCGACGAGTATCACCGGCTTAAAGACGCGCATGAGTCAATGTTGAACAAGCTGGAGCAACTATCGAATAGATTAGCGATGAGTTTGACCGAGGAGGGTTGAGATTTAGAAGCCGTGTTGCTTTGCCCCAAAGCCGGCGCTCGCAAAACTGGGCGAAGTGGGCAAAGCCGCACATTAAGGTGGCGTGGAATGATGAGGAATTGGGGAGCAGCGATACTTAACGATTTGATCGCGTGGGTTCTTGCGTTCTTGAATCGCATTGGAATGTGGCGAACCCGTTTGGGAAGTTTTAAAAAGGTCGTGGAAATTTCGTTGGGCTTTACCACTTTGGTGCCCCTTCCGGAGCCGCGTCGGACGCGGTTGTCGCGAGGACCAACTCGTTTCCCGTCCAGATCACGTCGCTGAGATTCCTGTTCTCGACAAATTTCTCTTCATCTAGCGCCCGCTCGCGGTGGCAATCCGATGTGGCGCGTGGTCAACGAAGAGAAGAAACGCGCTTTGCGAGAAGCACTATTGTCTCGGCGCAAAGCGCTCCCCAAGCATGAATGCCTACTCTGGGGCCGGGCGATTCAGACCCGGGCGCTCCAGCTGCCGGCCTACGCCGCCTCACATTCCGTAGCGCTTTACAGCCCGGCGCAAAACGAAGTCGGTACCGACGACATCCTCAATAGAGCTCTCATTGACGGACGCAAGGTTTTCTATCCGCGAACCGGCACGGACGGGGCCGGCCTTTTCATTCGCGCCATAGCCAGCGACGATCTGTGTGCCGGTCGACACGGTATTCTCGAACCCAGCGGTACCGAAGGGCTGTCCGACCGGGATCGGCAAGACCTTGTTGTATTTGTCCCCGGGGTCGCGTTCGACGCCGCCGGTAATCGCCTGGGAAGAGGAAAAGGCTGGTATGACCGCATTCTGGCGAAACTGGGAGACAAACCCAAACTGGTGGCGCTGGCCTACGATTTTCAAGTGGTCGAAGAGGTACCCACCGAAGCATGGGACCGAAAAGTTCATTTTATCGTGACCGAAACTAAGCTCATTGTCTGCGACGCTGCTAACGCGCCGTTGAGCCGGGTGTCGCAGTGATTTTGCCAAGATAAGGGGGTGTTCTAATTGAATGAAGCAGTGTTAATTGGTTTAGCGGGATTGTTAGGGGGGGGCATTTTGGCTCTGCTGTTTGCCTGGGTTCGAAGCAAACAGGGTCAGAGGCAAGTGGAATCGGCGAAGCAGGCCGCCAGCAGAATTATTGAAGAGGCAAAAAAGGACGCCGCTGGCATCAAGAAGGAAGCCGAGATTCAGGCAAAAGATGGCGTTTTGAGGGAAAGAGCCGAGTTCGAGAGGGAGGTTCGAGAGACGCGCCGGGAGCTGCAGAACCAGGAGAAGCGGCTGATCGGCAAAGAGGAAATGATTGATAAGCGGGCGGACTCCATCGACAAGCGTGAAGCCGAGCTTGGCAAGCGTGAAGGCGGTCTCAAGTCGCGCGAAAAGGCGCTTGAGGAACAAGCCGTTGCATGCGCTCGACAGATCGATCAAGCCCGCCGCCAACTCGAGCAGGTTGCGGGAATGACCCGCGAGGAGGCCAAGAAAAACCTTATCGACGAGATGACCGAGGAAGCCAAGCATGATTCGGCGAAACGCATCCGCGTAATCGAAGAGGAGGCCAAGGAGGAGGCGGTGCGCAAGGCGCAGAAGATCGTCGCCTTGGCCATCGAGAGATTGGCGGGGGATTTTGTCGCGGAGCGTTCCGTGACGGTATTCCCGCTGCCCAACGACGAGTTGAAGGGAAAAATCATCGGCCGCGAAGGGCGCAACATCCGCGCACTGGAAGCGGCCACGGGTATCGATCTTATCGTCGATGACACGCCGGAGACCGTCGTTATTTCGGGTCATAATCCCATCCGCCGTGAAATCGCCCGGTTGTCTCTGGAGAAATTGGTTGCGGATGGGCGTATTCATCCGGGTCGCATCGAGGAGGTGGTGCGCAAGTCCGAACAGGAACTCGACGAGGCGATTCGCGAGGCGGGGCAAAAAGCGATTTTTGATGTCGGCATTCACGGTGTGCATCCGGAAATCGTCAAGCTGCTGGGCCGGCTCAAATACCGCTACAGTTACGCGCAAAACGTCTTGCTCCATTCGATCGAAGCGGCGTTTATATGCGGCGCCATGGCGGTGGAGTTGGGGCTCAACGAAAAGCAGGCGCGGCGGGCAGCTTTGCTGCACGATATAGGCAAGGCCGTCGACCACGAAGTAGAAGGTTCACACGCGATCATCGGCGCGGAACTGGCGCGCAAGTACGGCGAATCGCCGAAGATCGTCAACGCCATCGCGGCGCACCATGAAGATGTCAAAGCGGAAACCATCCTGGCGCCGCTAGTGGACGCGGCGGACGCTTTGTCGGGCGCCCGCCCCGGCGCGCGGCGCGAGATGATGGAGAGCTACGTGCGCCGCCTGGAAGACCTGGAGCGAATTACCAATTCGTTCAAAGGAGTGGAGAAGTCCTACGCGGTGCAGGCGGGGCGAGAAATTCGCGTCATGGTGCAGCATGATATCGTCTCCGACGACGAGGCCGCGCGCATGGCGCGGGAGATGGCGCGCAAGATCGAAAACGAAATGACCTATCCGGGGCAGATCAAAGTCACCGTGATTCGCGAGATGCGTTCGGTGGATTATGCCAAGTAGAGAGAGGGGGTGAATCGTGCTCGTGCGTCGTATGGGGCACGGGCGTTTCGATCGAACACGACCACGAAACACGAGCGCGAATATCCATGCGGGTTTTGATTCTGGGGGATGTCATGGGCCGGCCCGCGCGCCGCGCGGTGCGGGAGCTTGTGCCGTCCTTGAAGAACGAGGAAAGAATCGATTTGGCCATTGCCAACGCGGAGAACGCCGCGGGCGGCATGGGAGTCGATGTGAAGAGCGCCGGCGAGCTGTTCGGCGCCGGCATTCACATTCTTACGTCGGGCAATCACATCTGGAAGAAAAAGGAGATATTTTCCTACCTGGACAGCCAGCCCAATCTCATTCGCCCGGCGAACTATCCCGAGGGGGCGCCGGGCCGGGGCTGGTGTGAGTGGCGGAATGCAAGCGGGCTTACCGCTCTGGTCATCAACATTCAGGGCCGAGTGTTCATGCCCAACCATGTGGACGATCCTTTTCGTTGCGCGGATGCGATGCTTAGGGAACATGGCCGGCATTCCCCCGTCGTCATCGTCGATATGCACGCGGAGGCCACCTCCGAGAAAAGTGCCATGGGCTGGTATCTCGACGGGCGGGCCAGCGTAGTTTTCGGCACTCACACCCATATCCAGACGGCAGACGAAAGGATTCTGCCCAACGGCACCGCCTACGTTACGGATCTTGGATTATGCGGTCCGTTCGATTCGGTGATCGGCATGGAAAAAGAAAATGTCATCAGCGGTTTCATGAGCCAGCTGCCGCGCAAGTTCGAAGTGGCCGAAGACAACGTCGTGCTGCAGGGGATCATCGTGGATATTGATGAGCGCAGCGGCAAAGCGCGCGCCATCAAACGGCTGAGGATCCATGCGGACGAAGCGATCAGAGCATGAAAGACGTCGAGTCACAGCTTGAAGTGATCAAGCGCGGCGCCGTGGAGGTTGTGCCGGAACAGGAACTGCTGGCGAAGCTGAAGCGGGGGCGCCCGCTCAGGGTCAAAGCGGGGTTCGATCCGACGGCTCCCGATCTTCATTTGGGCCACACCGTGCTGATTCAAAAAATGAAACAGTTCCAGGAGCTGGGGCATGAAGTGATTTTTTTGATCGGTGATTTTACCGGGATGATCGGCGATCCTTCGGGAAAATCCGAAACCCGCAGGCAGCTCACGAGGGAAGAAGTCGTCAAAAACGCCGAGACCTACAAAGCGCAGATATTTAAAATTCTCGATCCGCAAAAAACAATTATAGACTTCAACCATCGCTGGATGGAAAAACTCGATGCCGTCGGCATAATCGAGCTCAGCGCGAAATACACGGTGGCGCGGATGCTCGAGCGCGAAGACTTTAAACAACGTTATCAGAATCAGCAGCCCATCAGCATTCACGAGTTTCTCTATCCCCTGCTTCAAGGCTACGACTCGGTGGTCCTCAAGGCGGATGTCGAGCTGGGAGGAACCGATCAACGTTTCAACCTGCTCATGGGCCGCGAGCTGCAGCGCGAGTACGGCCAGGAGCCCCAGGTCGTGTTGACGATGCCGCTACTTGAAGGCACCGACGGCGTGCAAAAGATGAGCAAGTCCCTAGGGAATTACATTGGCATCAACGATCCGCCGGAAGACATCTTCGGCAAAGTCATGTCCGTGTCCGACACTTTGATGTTCCGCTACTTCGAGCTATTGAGCGACCGCTCTCTATCCGAGGTTCAAGAGATACGCGCTCAAATCGAAGTTGGATCGCGCCATCCGATGGAAGCCAAAAAATCGTTGGCCGAAGAGCTGGCGGCGAGATTTCACGGCGCGGCGGCGGCCCGTCTGGCGCGGGAATATTTTGAGGCGCGGCATCAAAAGAAATCGCTTCCTGGTGAAATAAAAACACAGTTTTCCGCGCCGCAGCCGGTGTGGATTTGCCGCCTTTTGGCCGACGTGTTGCGCTTCGCGAAATCCACCAGCGAGGCGCGCCGGTTAATCGCCCAGGGCGCCGTGAAGGTCGATGGCCTCGTCGTCAGCGACGTGAATTTTCAATTCGACGGACGGCGTCACCAAATCGTGGAAGTGGGCAAAAATCGCATCGCGCGGGCGGCGCCGGCGCCTTAGAAAAATCTCAGGCCGCGGCTTGACATAGCCGCTGGTTTTTCCTATAAAGTACTTTCGCTCACTTCTGAGCGGTCAATCCGGTCTTTGAAAACTAAATAGTAGCAACTGCCATTTATGAGCAGTGACGGTTTAGGGTTTCCGTAAAGCATTTGAGTGCAGCTATCACACTCGACAGTCAATCCTCCACCTGAGGGTGGATTGAAAGATTTAACTGGAGAGTTTGATCCTGGCTCAGAACGAACGCTGGCGGCGTGCCTAACACATGCAAGTCGAACGAGAAAGGGACTTCGGTCCTGAGTAAAGTGGCGCACGGGTGAGTAACACGTGGGTAACCTGCCTCTAAGACCGGGACAACTTGTCGAAAGACGAGCTAATACCGGATAAGACCACGGTTCCTGAGGGGACAGGGGTCAAAGGTAGCCTCTATTTATAAGCAATCACTTAGAGATGGGCCCGCGCACCATTAGCTAGTTGGTGGGGTAATGGCCTACCAAGGCAAAGATGGTTAGCTGGTCTGAGAGGATGATCAGCCACACTGGAACTGAGACACGGTCCAGACTCCTACGGGAGGCAGCAGTGGGGAATATTGCGCAATGGGCGAAAGCCTGACGCAGCAACGCCGCGTGAGTGATGAAGGCCTTCGGGTCGTAAAGCTCTGTCGGAGGGAACGAA
>DATBLC010000067.1:0-47750 GCA_036555515.1 Binatia bacterium | reverse complement strand
TATTTAGAGACTATGTCGCTAGTGTGCGACCGAGAGGCGAGCCCTTCCGATCGCGGTCAATGGTTCTCTGCCTTGCCGGCCACCACCCCGTACTCTCCATAGGTGGAAATGCCCGCCGGCAGGGCCTGAAAACAACCTTTGCGCTCCTGTGCCCGCGCTCTCCAGGTCTCACCCCTCGGTCGCTGTTTGGTTACTCAATTGTGGACTCCTTAATAAGATATCGGTCTCTTGCTCAAACTTAAGGAAAACCGCTGCATCCGTCAACAGGCGGCATACATGGGTTCAAAACGTTCAAGTCGTTCAAAACGGCTCGGATTTTCGACCGGTTTAAACGTCGGCCCATTGCCCACGAACTGATAGGGGTACTCCCGGGAGCTAATGTCGTAAAAACCTCAGCTCTTGAACAGGGCTCATGTCAAAGAGAATCACGACTGAGACCGCGGGCACTCGTTGACAGATACGGCCCTGGTTGTTAGCGTTCAGTCGCATTCTCATGCCGCGAAGCTAAATCCCAACTTATGCGGAGGCGATCTCACCATGGCTGATGGCAAAGCAACGCCGGAGGACTTCGTTCGGCCCAAAGCTTTCTACGAGCTTTGGCAGGAAAAGGAAGGCATTCCGATCTACAAACTTTTTCACGTCGAAGACCTGAGACAGGTCGAACTCAGCCACTGGGAACGCTTCGGCTGCAAGGGTGCGTTTGTCAACTTGGCTGACCCGCATATCACGACAGCCGCCGTCCTTGAGCTTCCACCCGGCGGCAAAACCAAAACGGCGAAACATATTTTCGAAGCGCTGGTGTACGGCGTGAGCGGGCGAGGAAAAACCATCCTCAGCGCACTCGAATGCCCGGAAGTCGAGGTCGAATGGGGTACAAACAGTTTGTTTTCGCCGCCGCTAAATACGATGTACAGTCACCACAATCTCGATTCGAGTAGGCCGCTTCGCTTGTTGATGGTGTCCAATGCGCCTTTAGTGCTGAGTCTTTATCATAATGAACGTTTCGTGTTTGATAATTCGGCCGTGTTCGATGACCGCTTCCGCGGCCAGGCGGATTTTTTCAGCAACGCGGGCAGTCATCTGGGCGGGCGCGTGTGGCGCACGAACTTCGTTGAAGACGTCAGCCGTTTTACCTTGATCGATTGGCTGCGCCGCGGCTCAGGCTCGAAGAGTTTTCATTTATCGATGGCGGACAACACCATGGCATGCCATCTTTCGGAATTTGCCGTCGGCACCTATAAAAAAGGCCACCGCCACGGTCCTGGCGCCCATGTGATCATTCTCGCCGGTGCGGGGTATTCTTTACTGTGGGAGGAGGGAAAGGAACGGGTGCGCGTCGACTGGCGACCCGGCAGCATGTTTTCTCCGCCGGAATGGTGGTATCACCAGCATTTCAATACCGGAGGGGAGCCGGCGCGCTATTTGGCGCTGCGCCGCGGCGGCAGTCCGGAGCATCCGTTGCGTCTCGGCATGACCGGAGGAAGCGGTAACAACGAAGCAGCCGGTGCCGAGCAGATTGAATATGAAGATGAAGATCCTGCGATTCGCGAGATGTACGTCCGCGAGTTGGCGGCCAAGGGATTAGAGCTGCGCATGCCCGCGATTAAATAAGCCTATCCGGGGGGTGCGCTAGGGCGCCGGCCGGCGGAATTTGTTCAAAAGTTCCAAACGTTCAAACCGTTCAAGTCGTTGAAAGTGAATCGCGAATTCGAGCTTTCTTCCAACGAGAACGAACCACGATTGGAGCCGTTCACTGTGCTGCGGCGCCGAGACCGAAATGCTGGCTCAGCTGGCGGAAGGCCAACGTCAAAATCGTTATCACGCTAATCGTCACACACCCCAGAGCCGCCACTTCCGCATAGCGCCCCGATTCAAACAGGTCGTAAATCAACAAAGGTACCAACTCCGATCCGGCATGACCCAGAAGGACCGGCAATGACAGCGCCTTGAACGTAATCGTCAGCGTCGAAACAAAGCTCACAAACAGGCCGGGAACGAGCAGGGGTAAGACTACGCGTTGAAAAGTCTTGAGAAAGCCCGCGCCGCAAATTTCCGAGGCCTCCTCCAGTTCTTTGCGAATCTGCGTCATGACCGCGCTGCACATGCGCACCGAGGTCGGCAGGCGCTTGGTTAAATAGGCTAAAATCAGAATCCAGAGAGTGCCGTAAACGGGGATCGGAACAGTTAGATAAAACCATATCAAAGCCAGGCCGAGAACCATGCTCGGGTAAGCGGTGGCGGAGAACGCCAGGGCATCGAGCAAACGACGCCCTGGAATCTGAGTTCGGATGACGATCCAGGCAATCGTTGCGGCGAAGAGGGTGACCAGGAACGCCGCCGATACACCTACTAGCAGATTGTTGAAAAATGCCGACAGAATCAAATCATCGTTGACCAACCAGCGGTAGTTTTTAAACGTCAGCAAGTTGATTAGGTTCCACGAGGGCGGCGCGTACCAGGGTAAGAGAGAGGTCCACGCCAACACCGAAAGGGGCAAATAGACCGTCAGCGTAATCAGCGCCAACGCGCACACCGCGGCGGGAAGACGCCACTTGCCGAGCCGAGTAACGCCGGGCCGAAATCCTTTGCCTGTGATGACGGCGAAATTTTCCGACAAGCGCGTGCTCTTGAAGTAGAGATACAATCCACCCAGCGCGACCAAAAGATAAAACATGGAGATCGTTGCCGCCAAATTGAAATCCGTCGGCGGACGGCGCACGGTCAGAAGAATCTCGGTGGATAAAACGTAAATCCCCGAGGGAATGCCCAGCAAGGCGGGAATTTCAAAATCCTCGATGCCGCGGATGAAGATCAGCAGCGAGACGCCGAGGGCAGCAGGCAGCATCAGGCGCAAGGTGATGGCAAAAAAGGTTCTGAAGTTTCCCGCGCCGGCGCTAACCGAGGCTTCCTCTAAAGCCGGGTCCATGGAGCGAAAGGCCGCCGCCATGAAGAGAAACGGGGTGTAAAAATCATCGATGCCGGAAACAAAAATCATGCCCCACATGTTGTAAGGATCAAAGGGCGGCTCAGCGAGACCCAAAATACTCACGAGCCAAACGTTGATCAATCCAGCCCTGGGCGCCAACAGGAGTATCCAGGAGATCGTGAATAAGACCCCAGGGATCATCATGGCGCCGAGCACCGAACCGTAGATCAGCCCTTTTAACGGCAAATCGGTGCGTTCCGTGAGCCACGCCATAAAGGTGCCAAGGGTGAACGACACCACACCGGCTCCCACGGAATAGGTGACGGCATTGGTAATGGCGCGATAAAGGGAGGGCTGAGAAAAGGCGCGGAAGTAATTTTCCAGCGTAACCGGAGTCCAGGTGCCGGGCAGCCCCTTTTGAAAACTGCCCAAAACCATAACTCCTAGCGGAATTACCGTCAGGTAAATGACGATCAAGATGATCGAAGCGATAAAGAGCCGATCAGTTTCGAACAGCGCGCGAAGATTGCTCATGGACGACTATTCATCCCGGATTCCGCAGTTAAATTGATGAGCCCGGAAGCGAGGTGGAACACTGGAGTAGCAAAGGCGTCCGACTGTGAAGTTTCAAAGTCATTTCGCGCTTACGCATTTCGCTGTTACAACCTTTAGCGTTCCATACAAGCACCGCTGATCGATGTCTGCTCAGAAGCCCGAAACCCATCGACTTTGCTACGGAAGGGTTCCTCCTCGCGCTTCCTGCTGAGTGGAACGGCGGAATCCGGGTTCATTGATGGGTAGACAGTTGACGTACCGGGCGTCCCACGGATCAAGCCCTTCCGAGCACGGCCAATGAGGTTCAAAGTTCAATGTTCAACGTGTTCGGACCTTTTTGGACCGGACATGCACGATCTTACTTTGAACTTTGAACATTAAACCCTGAACCGCCCATGCAAGGTTCAAGGGAGCAACTCCCCGAAGCCGCTCAGAGAATTTCCGGAAAACTAAATTGGCGCTTGCCCAAACGTCGTGCGCCGTCTCTGGTGATGACGACCGTGTCGCCGCAGCGGATGGAGTCAGGCGCGTTGCCAGGCATGGCGCCGGGTTTGAGCACAAAGACATTGCCTTCCAGCAGCGGTAGATCCAGGTGCTGCGTGTAAGTGGCCGTCCCGTAGATATCGCCGTCGACTTCGCCGGTGACCTGCGGCCGGTCCTCGCCGATGCCGCGGCCATGGAGCAGCATGCCTTTGGGCGTGTGGCCCGACTCGCGCACGAGTTTTTGGTAAAGCGCCACCACCTCCCTGAAAGACACGCCGGGTTTCATGAATTTCACCAGCTCATCGAACACTGCGACGCTGGCGGCGAAGGCGCATTTTAGCTCCGGCGCGATTTTTCCGAGGCAGGCCGCCTGCACCGTCTGCGCAATGTAGCCGCCGTATTTGGCTTCCAGTTCCGTGTTGATCATGTCGCCGCTTTGCAGCGGCCGATGGGGCGCGATGCGACAGGCCCAGGGCACGTTAGCGCCCGCGCCCCAATGGGTCATTGAAGGATAGTCACCGCCGTTGGCGATGATCGTTTGCCAAATCGCCGCCACCACCTGGTTTTCCATTACGCCAGGTCTGGCTTTTGCGAAAATCGTATCGACGACCCGGTCGAGAATATCCGCCGCTCGTTCTATCCAGGCGACCTCTTCCGGCCCTTTGACTGAACGTGCGTCTTGCAGTAACTCCGTGGCGTTGACAAGCGTCGCTTTGGGTAACGCCTCTCTTACTCTTTCAAGCATGCCGCTGACCACGGTTCCTTCCGGAGCTCGCAGCAAACCGCTCAGGCCGGCAACGCCGATGCGCGCCTGGTCCAATCGCAATTCCCTTAAACGCGCGATCAGTGGTGGACTCCAAGCCCGGCGCGACGGGCGGATGTCCGAAACCCAATCCTGGGCGATTGACCACCACTCCACCTCGTTGCCGCCGCGCACGAAGGCCGTGACTTCGCCGGATAGGGGAAAGACAACTGCTGCTTCCGTTTGGTGCCCGCCGATATGCGTGAGGTAGCGAATGTCGGCTTGAAATTGATCCCAATGGCTCTGGTTGGGAAACCCTATGAGCGCGTCGAGTTGTTCTTCCCGCATGCGCTGGCGCACCTGGCCCCAACGCCGTTCGCGTTCGCCATGGCTGAATTTTGGCAAACCAAAGCCTCTTTCGCCGCTATTGATCATCGCACGTCCGTTTTCTATTCGAGAATGGCTAAGCTTATATTAGCTTCGCCGGTCCACCGCAAGTCCAGTGGGCGCTCACCGGTTCAACGTTCAAAGTTCAGTGTTATTGAAACACATAGCTTTACTAACTTTGAACCTTGAACGTTGAAGATTGAACTAATTAGCTCCTTGAGCGTTCCGCTGGGGCTGGAATATCCGCAACCCCGATGCTACACTCCGCGCTTATCGACCTCAGTTAAGACTATATCTTTAGCGGCTTTCAGACTCCCGCGCTCGCTCCCTTCGCTAGGGAATTAAGGTATGCAATATCTCGCTATCTGCGAAGACACTCTCCTATTCAACTTCATGCGCAAATTTGCGACCGAACAGGCCGAAGTATTCTTTGTCGTCCAGGACAGCGACGCCGCGAAGAAGATCAAGCGCCAGGGAGGCAGAGTCCGCGATGGAGACCTACTCAGAGCGGAGACCTACAAAAAAATCAAATTGCGCCATGTGGACCAGGCCATCGTTTTCCTCAAGGATGTCGAACGGCAGGAGCGCGTGTGCGAGCTACTGCGAGCCCTAGACGGTCATATTCCGATACTGGCCCTCGTGACAGACGGCGACGGGCAGTCCGGCGACCCCCTGGTCCGTAGAATTCTCGTTCCGGATATCTTCGAGGAGTTTTTCAGCACGGCACTCATAGACATCGTAAACCGAAAAAAGGTCGAACGGATTCGTTCGCTGTTCGCTAACAAAGAGAAAATTCATATTTTATTGCAGCATGATCCCGACCCCGACGCCATCGGCAGCGCACTGGCGCTGCGGGAACTGCTCGGCAGAAACCGCGCCACCACCCCCATTGTCACCTTCGGCGAGGTTACCCGGCCCGAGAACCTTGCGATGATTCACTATCTCGATGTTCAAATCGACCAGATTGAGCCCGATGACCTGCACAAGAATGGCGCAGGCCTGGCTATGGTGGACGTCCAGCCGCCTTATTTCAGCCAACCGCTGGGCGAAGTCGATCTGGTTGTGGACCATCATCCCAAACGAACGGCGTTCAAGGCGCACTTTACAGACCTTCGAACCCCGTATGGCGCGACCTCGACGATTTTCACCGAATACCTGCGCGCCATCGGCATGGAGCCGTCGCAGAGATTGGCCACCGCGCTCCTCTACGGGATCAAAGTCGACACGCTGTTCCTCGAACGCGGCAGTATCCTCGCCGATCTCAGCGCGTTCTCTTACCTCTACCCGCTTGCCAATAAAACCTTGATCGCCCGCATCGAACGACCCGCCTTACCGCGGGAGGATCTGGAAGCTCTCGGACGGGCGCTCAGCCGCTTGCAGCTGGAAAACGGAGTCGCTGTTATCCACATGGGTGAGGTCAGGCGGGAAGATGTGATTCCGCAGATGGCGGAATTTTGCCTGCAGATCGAAGGGGTTGATTGGGGGATCGTGTCGGGGCTGGTCAAAGACCGTGTCGTCATTTCCGTGCGCAACGTCGGCCACGTGAAAAGCGCTGGCGACATTATGAAAAGACTGTTCGACGATATCGGCAGCGCCGGCGGCCATCGCATGATGGCCAAAGCGGTGGTGCCGCTGGAACGCTTCAAGGAAAAATTCGGCGAGGTGAGCGAGAAAGCGATACGCGACGCCATGCTGCCGCTGATCGGCGAGCGCGATCAACCGGCTCAAAATGACTGAACACGTTCAGGCCGTTCAAGCAGTTCAGATCGTCAAGCCGTCAGACAATTCCGAACTTGTTTTAAATCGTCTTGAACAATTTGAACGTCAAACTCTATCTTGATTTGACAACCTGCCCCCCGCCGCGATAGGTTCCGGCTCGTAATCACGTCACGGAGGGCGTCCGATGGAATTTGTCAATTTGAGCCGGAAGATTGGCGAGGCGCGCGAGCAAAAGATCCGCAACAGCCATTTCTTCGGAACCGCGAATTTTCGTTCCTGGATGCTCTACTTTGAACCCGGCGATGGCACGCCCATGCATTTCCACCAAAACCCCGAAACCTTTTTAGTCGTGCAAGGGCAATGCTCGGTTAAAGACATCAAAGGCGGCGAGCGCATACTCGCAAAAGACGACATCGTTTTCTTCGGCGCAAAAGAATATTATCAGCTCACCAGCGTGGGCGCCGAGCCGCTGGTTATGTTCGGCAACCGCTCCGAGCCTTTTGGTATTGGCATCACCAGGGCGGAAGAGCAAAAGTCATAATCTTCAGGCTGCTGAAAAAGCCTCATATGCTTCGTTGCGCTCAATCACCTCGCTACGACGTAGGAGCTCAGTACGCTCGGGCCGTCGACACTTTCCGCGCCTCGCCGCTGAATTTTTTTTGAGCAGCCTGAAAAGAGGTTTTATCAGTAACCTGAGGATTCGCGAAGATTATTCACTTGACGTCAAAACAAACCGAGGAGGGAATTATGCCTAAGCTAAAACATCTGGCTATACGTACGGAGGATACGGGGAAACTCGCGTCGTTTTATATGGACGTTTTTGAGATGCAGGTGCTGCACAAGGCCAAGGAAGAAGGCGGTGCTATCTTTCTCACCGACGGATATTTTAACCTCGCCATTTTGCCTAACCACGAACAACAGGCGCCCAACGGCCTCTATCATTTCGGCTTCGAGGTGGAAAACGGCGAAAAGATCGTCGAACGGATGAAAAAGATTAATCCCAATAAGTTGCCCAAGTCGCGCCCCAACGGCCGGCCTTACGCCGAGACCCGCGGCTCCGATCCTGATGGAAATTATTTCGACATATCGGAACATGGCTTTTCGGTCGTCGTCCCCTTAGGCGAAAAGCCGAGTAACTAATGCCCGATTTGAACTTTTGAACGGCGGAGCGATCCCAAATGGGCAGACGAACATTGGATCTGCGCAGCCCAGTGCCGGCGACGACGATAAATAAAAATCGCCATGGGTTTAGGCGCATGGGGCTTTTTTGGTTGCTAACAGCGGGCGCCTTCTTGGCTCCCTTGTGCCCGCCCCAGTGCGTGACGGCGCAAGTCAAATCGAATTTGTCCTCCAGCGTTACTAGTGAGAGCATGACCCATGTCTGGGTGGCACAGGACCGCGGGTTGTTTAAGAAGTATGGGATCGAGATGCAGTTTGTGCTCATGCCTCGCAATCCGCTCGCCGTCGCCGCCCTGCTCGCCGGAGAAATAGACGCCGCGATAATCGGCCCGGGCCATCTCGTCAATGCCGGACTCAGCGGCGCTGATTTGATTGGCATCGCCACTTTCCACCAGAAGCTGGACTACCGTCTCAATGCGCGGCCGGAAATCAAAAAGCCCGATGACCTTCGCGGTAAACGTATTGCCGTTAGCGGCCCCGGCTCTACTTCGCATCTTATGTCGATACTTTCTTTGCAGGGCCTGAACATCGACCCGGTACAGGCGCGGATAAGTTTTCTGACCATACCGGGGACCGAAATGAATCGGCGTTTGGCGCTCGAGACCAATGGTGTGGACGCGACCACGCTCAGAGGCGCCATGGGCGATCTCTACGGCAACAAAGGGTACCATGTCCTTTATAATCTGAAGAAAACCGGCGCGACCTTGCCGCAAAACATGATGGTCACGACCCGGCGCATCGTTGCCGCGAAGCCGCAGGTCATCGAAGGTTATTTGAAAGCGTTTGTCGAAGCCATCGCGATTACTCTCGATCCCGCCAATAAGGAGCTCGTAACCAAACTGCTCGCGTCGAAACTGCGCTTGAGCAACCCGGCTGATGTCGAGGAGTCGTACCACTCTGTCATTGACTCCTACGAACGGGCGCCCCATCCAAACCTGGAAGGAATGAAACGGCTGCAAAAGTTATTGACGCAGATCAATCCGAAAATCGCTGAAGTGCGCGTCGAGACTATCGTCGACGGTTCCTTCATGAACAAGCTTGAGAGCTCCGGGTTTATCCAAAGCCTGTACAAAAAACCCTAGCCGCATTTTCATGACCCGAGGAAAAGATCACCTCGCTGCGTGAATGCGGGGCGTGCCTTTTCGCTTCAAAGTTCAAGGCTTAAAGTCAAACAAAACGGTCAGAGTTTCAAGAAATGGTCGAATGCGTGGAACTTGAACATGGATGAATTTAGAATCGTATGGATTGGCTGACCGGTGGTCGACCGGCTAATTGAAACTTCTCCACCCAAGGAGATTTCCAATAGTGAGAACGGAAAACGTCCCGGTAATTGTCGTGGGCGGCGGCAGCGCCGCCTTTGAAGCGGCGGTGGCGGCCCGGCAAGCCGGCGCGCCCAGGGTCGTGATGCTGGAGAAAGCGCCCGAGCCGGAGTTCGGCGGCAACGCGCGTTATTCGCACACCGGCTTCCGTTGGGTCTTCTCCGGCGCCGACGAGATTCGCCGGTTCCTGCCGGAGGTGGGCGATGCCATGTTCAAAAAACTGCATCTTCCTCCCTACTCGGCGGAAATGTTTCACGCCGATCTACAACGAGTCACCCGCGGCCGCATCGACAAGCAACTCGCCGACGTTTTAGTGCAGCAGTCCAACGCGGCGATCCATTGGATGCGCGAGCTGGGCATCAAGTGGGAGATTGATAGCCACGTGGTGATCGACGGGCGTTATTATTTCGAGCCCGGCCTGGTGATCCATCCGGTGGGCGGCATGGCCGGCGGTCTCGGACAACTCGGCCAGTGGCGCGAGATTGCAACGCGCATGGGAGTCGAGATTCGCTATGAGTCCAAAGTGCGCCAGTTGCTCGGCAACGAGCGAGGAATCGAAGGCGTCGTCGTTTCCGATCCTGATGAAGAGTATGAGATTCGCAGCGGCTCGATCATTCTTTGCGCCGGCGGCTATCAGGCCAATGCGGAAATGCGCGCGCGGTATCTTGGCGCCAACGCCGATCTAATGAAGGTGCGCGGCAGCCGTCACGACACGGGCGAAGTGCTGATGATGACGCTGGGGCTAGGCGCAAGAGCCGCGGGTCATTGGCAGGGAGCCCACGCCACGCCCATCGACTCCACTTTTCCCGACGTGGAAATCGGCAGCAAGGCAAATCGCTACGGCTATCCCTACGGCATAACGGTCAATTCGCTGGGCCAGCGCTTCTTCGACGAAGGCGAGGCGAGGCATTCTTATACCTACGCCAAGACTGGTTGGGCGGTGCTCGGCCAGCCCGGCGGCGTGGCCTACCAAATTTACGATCAGAAAACCATTCCGCTGCTGGCGGACAGATATGCAACGGCCACGCCCATTGAAGCTGGTACGATCGATGAGCTGGCTACGAAGACCGGCATCGAGCCGGCGATATTGAATCACACGGTTGCGGAATTCAATAATTCGGTGCGCAAGGACGTTGCCTTCGACCCGACCAAGTTGGACGGCAAGTGCACCGAAGGCATCTTGCCGAAGAAATCAAACTGGGCGAGTCCCATCGATAAACCACCCTACTGGGCCTTTTCTGTCACCGGCGGCATCACGTTTACCTTCGGCGGCCTGCAGATCAACGAAAGCGCCCAGGTGCTCAACACGTCGGGCAAACCGATGCGCGGCCTGTACGCCTCCGGCGACATCGTCGGCTTGTTCTTCCATAATTACCCCTCCTGCACCGGGCAGACGCGCAACGTCGTCTTCTCGCGCCTGGCGGGACGACACGCGGCGGCACAAGGGTTGTAGGCTCGGACACCGCAAATTTCCCATTTCAAATGCAAAAACTTGAAAGGTTTTGAAAGAGACGCCTGCCTCCAGTCCAGCGTCCGGCGTCCAGAGCCTTGATTCATCCGAAACAGCAACGCTCGACGGTGAGACTCTGGACCTAGGGTTATGCTCAGCCGGCTGTGCGGCCACGCTGCTCGGGCGGCGCTGTATAAGCGAACAGCTGGGAACAGCGAAACATCAATGAGCGAACTCATCAATCTCCGAGAGCGGTGGCCTAAGATCCTCAAAGCGCTCATAGCCGGAATTTTGGCAGGCTATCTGTTCGACCGCCTCGACGCTCCAATTCCCTGGATGATCGGGCCGATGATCGCCGTCGCTGCGCTCAACCTGATGGGCATACGCATGCGCTCTGTCCCCTATGGCCGCCAGATGGGACAGGTGATCTTGGGTTCGGCTGTGTCACTGTACTTCACGCCCACGGTGGTGACGCAGTTGGCGGCCAATCTCGGCGCTATCGTAGCGGCGACCATCGCGGTCTTCGTGGTGGGCGGGCTCGGCGCCATGATCCTGAGCCGAGCCTCGGGCGTCGAAGGAAAGTCTAGTTTCTTCGCCTCGATTCCGGGCGGCGCCATGGCCATGGCCGTGCTGGCGGAGCGCTACGGCGCCCAGATCGCGCCCGTGGCGGTCGCCCATAGTTTGCGCGTCTCCATCGTCGTCATCCTGATCCCGTTCGCGCTGACCTATGGCGGCATCCCCCTCGTAGGATCTCCGTACCGGCCCGATGTACCACTCGATTACGTAATATTAGTGCCGTGGCTGGCATTCGGCGTCATCTTGGGCGAGTTTTCGGAACGGCTCCGCCTACAAAACGGCTAC
This sequence comes from Binatia bacterium, assembly GCA_036555515.1. Classification (GTDB taxonomy): domain Bacteria; phylum Desulfobacterota; class Binatia; order UBA9968; family UBA9968; genus DATACQ01. The sequence goes on along the minus strand of DATBLC010000067.1, from coordinate 36,129 downwards.
TTGCTGGCGCCGATTTTCTTCGGCGCTGCGCTCACAGTGAGTGGCGTCGTGCTTTCCGCCGTGCCGCACTGGATGACGGAGTTCGCCCAACTCATGTTCGGGCTCGTGCTCGGGGTACGCTACGAACGCAACTTCTTCAGCCGTTACAGGCTCTTCATCCCTTTCGCGTTGCTGAATTCCTTCTTCATGCTGATCGCCTCGGCGCTGGTTGCCGTAGGTCTTTCCAGGGCCTTCGGCCTGCCCATCGCCACCATGATCGTCGCGACCGCGCCCGGTGGATTGGCGGAGATGACCATCCTTGCACAAGCCCTGCACATCAGCGTGCCATTGGTGGTAGCCTTCCACTTTTTCAGGGTGGTGATGGTTAACATGGGCACCCAGTATGTCTATTCCTGCGCCGCATGGTTGGTGGGCCGGAGTGCGGCCCGAAAGAAAATATCAAAATCCGAAACTTGAGTTTAACGCCCCTTAACGATGGCAGCGGCTGAACTCGGACTCAAATCCCCCTCTATCCTTTTTCAATAGGGGGATTTTTCTCGGTAGGGCTTTAACCCCTCTTTGGAAAAGGGGAAGGGGAGATTTTTTGACCGGAGTGTGCTGCGAATTATGTGGCGGATTTCTGGGACAGGACACTAGTACGGAGGTGTCGCCTCGAAGGAGCTAGTCGACGCCCGTCGATCTAAAAGCCGCTCCCGCTACTGGCGTAATCAGGAAACGCACGAACTGCCGCGCCAAATCCGGCGCCTGCGATCCGGTCGAAACTCCGGCCGCATAGGTAGTGATGTTTTCAATTTCTTTTGGCAGTGGGCCGACCAGTTTTACGCCCTGATCGGCGCGCATGAGAATCGCAGTGATCTGGCCAAAGCCGATTTCCTTGGCGGCTCGACTCCCGGCGAGGTGTTTCATCACCCCTTCGGCATCGGGGTAGCGCGTGGTTTTGACCTTCGCCTGCTTGACGACGCCCAACTGTTCCAATAGCTTATCAACAAAGATTCCCGAAGTGCCTTCATTGTAGACAAGTGATTGACTGTTAAGAATTTCCTTCTTTAATGCTGCCGCGCTGGAGATGTCGGGCGCAGGAGCGTCCTGACGAACGACTACGCCCGCTTTCACGCTGCCGACGACGGCGCTCGACCCGGCGGCGACGTGGCCGCTCCTCATGAATTCGGCCAGGGTCTCCACGGGGGCGAGAACCACATCGGGGCGAGACTCGGCGCTTTCCACCTTGCGGCGGATAACGGGAGCCGTGGCAAATGTAAGGACAACCTTATGCCCGGTTTCCTTTTCAAAGGCTTGCGCTGCGGCTTCCAGCCCTCTCTGCACCGCCCCGCCGCTTAGAACTTTTAGAGTTATTGCAACCACTGAAGTCAACTTGATCTGCCAAGCCAGCAATGAGGTAGTTTTGCGCGAACAACACCGGTCCGGATGATTCCGAGCCGGTGTTGATAAATTGATTTCTTAATAATGCGTGAAAAAGTGGGTTTTCAGGCTGTTGAAAAAGGTCTCAGATGCGAGGCGCGCGCAGGCCGACGAGCGGAGGCGTACTCTGATAGTACGTTGGAGCGAGGTGGACAAGCGCAACGAAGCAGGTGAGCCTTTTTCAACAGCCTGTAAACTCTTAGCTGTTAGTCGGCCAGTACGCCCATATCTCGCCCGCCGCCATGCTGATAGATGATGCGCTTGCCGGTCTTGTCGTCGATCTCGTTTCTTTGCCCGCCGGCTTTCGCGACGTCTTCCGCTGTCGCCTTGTGGCTGTTGCCCAAAAGAATCATCGGCTCGTCATAGGGATTCGACCCTTCGTAAAATTCGTGCGCCGGGATGCTGATGATTTGTCCCTGTTTAAGCTCGTGGGTTTCGTTCAGGCCTTTCATAATACCGCGCCCGGTGAGGACATAATAGGTGCGGTCCGACGGATGGTTGTGCATACGCTGCACGTCGCCCGGCGGAAAGAACAGGATCCAAGTCTCCAGGTTCTCTCTTCTGAAGAGATCCAGGCGCCTGTCGCCCTTCTTTCTTTCCTTTGCCTTCTCGAGGATATCTAAAACCTGCATACTAACCTCCTTTTAGTTTTAATCTCTTTTGCATTACACCTCCCCATCACCGAGCCGACTTTAGTCCGGTTGTATTAGCCCGTCAAGGATGACTTTTGACGTCCGGGTTTTGCAAATGTTTGTGTGTCCGCCATGAGCGTACTATAGATGCCGAATAAGAATACCGCATTCGGAGGTTCCCATGAGTCTGGCTCATCTTAACGTTATGTACGGCCATTTGGAGGGCAATGCGGGCGCGTTCGCGCGCGACCCATCGGGCTATTTGTCCATCGAGGCGGAGATTTTTCAAAAACATGAGCTCGAAGTCTCATGGAACCACGTGCAAGGCACCGAAGAGCGTTATCGCAGACTGGAGAACGGCACGGCGCAAATCTCACTGGTCGTCGGGCGGGCTTCGCTGCAGCACTTCCTCGCGTCGAGAACGACGAGAATTCTCGGCTGCGCGATGAACAGCTGCTCGTACTATTTAATGGCCGAGCCGTCGGTGAGCAAACTCGAAGATCTAAAGGGCAAGATTATCGCTTGCCGCGAGGGTCCGTCGCGGCATACGCCGATAGCCGAAACATTTCAAAAACTGGCGCGGCTACAAGTCGGCCGAGACCTGACGCTGCAATTACCGAGCAGCGATCAAGAAGCCTACGGTTTGTTGATTGACGGTAAAGTCCAGGCGGCCTTGGTGCCGCGCGCGTTTGGCTTCTGGGCGGAGGATCGAGGATTCAAGAGAGTTTCGAGCTGGCCGGAGATCGTTGACGATCCCTTGCCGATCACTATCGAGACGACGGAAAGGCTGTGGCGCGAGCGCGGCAAGGATTTCGAGACTTTCCTGACTGCCCATCGCGAAGGGATTCGTCATCTCAAAGCCAATCGAAATGCGGCGATCAGAATCCTTGGCGAAAGGTTTGGCCACTCACCTGGGTTTGCCGCAAGGACGTTCGACGATTATCTCGTCTGCCTGGACGATAGCCTGAAGGTGGACTTCAAGCAGCTGGAGCAACTTCTCTCCCAAGTCGCGCCGGATGCGCCCGGCGGCGCAAAGCAAGTCGCGGCAGAGTGGATTGTGCCGGGAGCGCTAAGGGCCTAAGTTCGAAACGTTCAAAATGTTCAAGCCCCTACCTCTGTCTTCCCCGCGACGCGGGGAGGATGAAGGAGGGGGTTTGTAACGATTGGAACCGTTGGAACGATTGGAACGCTGAGTAGCTTTGACCATTTGCGGTGCGCGGTAGAGTTGTATTATTCATAAGGCAAACCGGAAACGATAGAAGGAGGCAATATGCCAGGAATTATCGACGCTGACACACATATCTCTGAAGGCGAAGCGATGTGGGGGATGATGGATAAGGAGATGTATCCCCGACGGCCCGTGCTGCTGAAGGGCCCGGAGGACACGCTTTATGGCGCGCGCAATGCTTTTTGGCTGATCGACGGCAACATTTTCCCCAAGCCCAACGGTAAGGGCAGCTTTCGGTTAATTACTCCGTCGGCGTCCAAGTTGGAAACCTCTCGAGGCGATATCCATCTAGCTTACCGGGAGATGACCGATATCCCCGGCCGGATGAAGGATATGGACAAGCTTAACGTTGAAACTCAGGTCGTCTATCCAACGTTGTTTTTGATCTACATCACCGACGACGTAGCTTTAGATGTCGCTATGGCGCGCGCCTACAACCGTTTCATAGCACGGGCTTGCGATAAGGCCGGCGGGCGCATGCGCTGGGTGGTGGTGCCGCCGCTTCATTCCGTGGAGGAATCGGTGAAAGAAATTAAATGGGGCAAGGACAACGGTGCGGTGGGTGTGTTTTTCCGTGGCATCGAAGGAGAGCGAACGCTGGACAATCCTTACTTCAATCCCATTTATCAGGTTGCCAATGATCTAGATCTACCCGTACTGATTCACACCGGCGCCGGGTGCCCGCTGTTCCTCAAATTATTCGATGTTGAAAGGAATCACACTTTTGGCCACAGCCGAGTGCAGCCGCTGTTCGCATTTAGAGATCTCATCGCCAACAAGATCCCCGAGCAGTTTCCCAAGCTCAGGTTTGGTTTCATCGAGGCGTCCGCCGGTTGGGTTCCCTTCATGTTGCACATCCTGAAGCGGTTGTTCCGGGAGAAGTGGAAGTTTTCCTCGGATGCGGACATGTTCCGCGAATATCGCATCTTTGTCGCGGCGGAGGCAGACGAAGACGTCAGCTACATCGCCCAATATACCGGAGAGAATCATCTAATCATCGGCTCCGACTACGGCCACCAGGATCCTTCGGAAGAGCGCCAGCTCGTTGCCGCCATGCGCGCCCGTGCGGATATTCCCAAGGCGCTGACCGATAAGATGTTCTTTGACAATCCGAAGCTGCTGTATCCGCTGAACTAATTTTGCGTTACGATCGATTCGGTTGCGCCAATTCGCTCGGATCAAAACCCTCTCCCGCTTGCGCCCCGCTTGCGGGAGAGGGTGAGAGCTCCGGAGAAAATCCTATGCCAAAGAAATTGAGTATACACGGCACGGCTTTCCGGCTGTTGACGCTAGCGACTCTGACTCTGGGCGCGTGCTGCGGAATTCTCAATCCGAAGTCCGCCGGCGCCCAGTCCCTTCAGACCGCGAACATGGCGATCCCCTCCAAGAGTTTTCAAATGGTGATTTATCCGTTGGCCCAAGAAAAGGGCTACATGAAAGAGGAGGGGATCGACCTGCGCGTCATTTTCATCGCGCCCACCACGAGTATCCAGGCTATGCTCGGCGGCGACGTCCAGTTCACCGGCGCGGGTACGAGTGCGCTAGTGACCATCGCCCGGTCGAGTACACCACTGAAAGTCGTTGCCGCGACCAACGACCGAGTGCTGCAATGGCTCGTGACCAAACCCGAGATCACCAGCCCCAAGGACCTCAAAGGAAAAAGAATCGCCACCACGGGAGTGGCCGCGATCGCGACATTCATGTTGAAGCAAATTCTCACCAAGCACGGCTTAGACGGCAACAAAGACGTGACTTACCTCGATGTCGGACAGGGCAATCAACTTCCGGCGCTGCTCGGCGGCGGGCTGGATGCCGCGATACTGAGCGTCGAGCAGCGCTACGTCGGACTCGACAAAGGAATGCGCGAGATGTTTTTCTTCGGTAACGAGGTGAAAAACTCCTGGGGGACTCTGGCCACCACGGACAAGGTCATTAAAGAAAACCCTAAAATGGTAGGCGGCTTCGTGCGCGCGACCCTAAAAGCGATGCGTTATCTGCGCCAGGACAGGGAAGGAACTATCTCGGCCATGACGAAATTCGCCGGGGTTTCGGGCCAGCAAGCGACTCGTGTCTACGACGATATAATCGGCACTTTCACGCGGAACGGCGCCGTCGATGATGAAACACAGCGCAACGACCTGCAGATCATCCGCCAGGTCGTGAACGCTAACGAGACCGTGCCAAACGCCAAGGGTTACGATTTTACCTTTGCGCTGGAAGCGGACCGGCAGTTAAATAAGATGGGGTGGAAGCCGTAATAGCGAAGGACGAAGACCGAGGGGTGAAATAGCGAGCGAGGAGCGCGCTAATTTTGGGATTGGCATTTATTTTTTTGAGAGCGCTACTATGACTACGCTCTGTGCTAAAATTGGTATCGGCGCATTTCACCGCATTTTGCGGCGAAATACGAATAGCGAGGAGGGCGCGAGATGTCACATCTATACGTAGCGACCAACGGGTTATCGGTATGGATCAGCGGCGACCTCGGCGAGACGCTCCTGCGCATGTCAACCGGCACCGGCATGTACAGCGGCAGCCAGGTCTGGGCGCTGGCGCTTCATCCGACGTTACCGCATATCCTTCTCGCCGGCACGAATACCGGAATATATCGCCTGAACCAGGAAGAAGAGAACTGGACCCATATAGTGTCGCCTATGGACGACGCCATGCTCGTAACCGCGCTGGCTTATGCGCCAGACAACCCCGACGTGATCATGGCTGGGACTCAGCCTGCTGGGCTCTATCGGTCCGAGAACGCGGGTGAGAGCTGGCGCAATCTATGCGTGCCGATGAAGCCCTATGCCCTGACCGGCTACTATTTGGGCGATAACCCATTTCCCGAAGGCCATCCCGGGGCTTATGGACGAAAACACTGGACAAGGGTGACGCAAATCGTGTTCGACCCTGCCGATTCGTCGTTCGTTTGTGCCGGAGTGGAAATCGACGGCGCATGGCGGAGCATCGACGGCGGCCAACGATGGGAAAGAAGCGATCAAGGGATGAAGTCCCAGGACATTCACGGATATGCAGTGGTACACAACGGTAAGCGCGTTCTTTTCGCGACCACGGACGCCGGCCTGCATATCAGCAGCGACGACGGGGCGAGCTGGACAATGCGCCCGATCGATTCCGAATGGCAATACACGCGCTCCATCGTCGAGCGCCCGGACCGGAGGGGGGTTATGTTCATGACCAATGGCAACGGCCCACCGGGCACTGCTGGCCGCCTTTTCCGCAGCCGCAATTATGGCGTCGACTGGGAGGATGCGGGGTTGCCCGGCGACGTTGAAAGCTCGGCCTATTTCCTGGCCACCAATCCGGCGGACCCAAAGTTAATCTACGCCGCCGCCACCCTCGGCCAAATCTACCGCAGTACCAACGGAGGCGAGAGCTGGACTGCGTTGAAGCGCCGGCTCGGTGAGATCCGCGCGCTGGCGTGGCTGCCTGACTGATTCGGGAGGCCTTAAGGATCGACCATTCGTGCCGAGTGTGCCGCGAACGCGAACCTCATTTATATAGATTTTTTCACTCGTAGTGGAGCGACTCCGCCGAGGAAATGCGGGTGGCCATTACAGCCGGGTACACGGCGGCCAGGCAACAGGTGACGACGGCGAACAGGAAGAAAAGAACGCCGGCCTGCGGCGAGAAAACGAATCGGTAATCGAACAGCGTGAATCGGTCGAGAAATGAGACGCTGATGGCTCCGACGGTGTGGCCCAGTACCAGGGCCAACAGGGCGCTGACGATGCCGATGATGGCTCCCTCCACCAGTAGCAGACCGGTGGTCTGCGCCCGTGAGATCCCCACTGTTCGCAACACAGAAAACTCCCGCTCCCGGGCGAGGACCTGAATGAGGATGCTGTTGCCTACCCCGATGCTCGCGAGGAGCAGGGTCATGATCAAGATGAAGTCGAAGATCAGAAAGTCGCGATCGATCTCCCGCCGTTGCCCGGCGTACACCGTCGAACCATACTTTGCCGCATAGTTGCTGGACCGGAGGGCGGCGATGTCGGCTGGAGTAATGCGGTCGCCGCCGCGCTTGCGCACCGCTACGAAATCACCGATGGTTTGCTCCAACGCGCCGGCGAAGAGCGGATTGCCGTCGCTGAACAGGAAATAGGACTTGAGGTCAACGTACTGGCCAGTATCGGCGAAGAAGCCCAAGTCGTCCGAGACCTCGGTGATAACGAAACGGTGGTCCTGCTCCAGCGTGTGTAGCACTAGCCGGTCAGCTGGGGAGAGAGCGAATCGTGCCGCCAGAGTGCGTGAGACCAGCACACGGCCGGGACTAAGGCTGGGCCGCCTATTGGACTCGAGGTAAGGATTGACATCGGCAGCCGCAACGAGTCGAAACGGCAGCTCCCCTGTGACCTTTTGTGACATGCGGAATAAATAAAAATCGCGGCTCTCAGCAGACTTGCGAAGCCCGTCCGACTCCCTCTCGTGTCTGGGATCGCGCTCGAGAAAAACGTAAGGCATCAACGCCTCCCGCGACCAGCTCTGAATCTCGTATTTTAGAGCCCGGGTTATATCGTGCAGGGCGATGAGCAAGCTGAACACGAGCGTTACTCCGGCCACGGTGAACACCAGCTTGCGGCTAGTGAGCCGCATACGCCTGCCAACGAGCAAGGTGTGCAGCGGGAGCAACGGCCGCAGCAACCACTCCGCCAGCCGGATGACGCCGCGCAGCAGCGGCGTAATCCACCACAACACGGCGAGGGCGAGCACGCCGGCAAACAGGACCTCCAGCACGAAGAACTGGGCGACGGAAAGCCAGCCCTTTAAAAAAGGACGCATAGTCAGATAAGCGGCGGCCATCAGCGGCGGCAAGAGCCACCCGAAGCCGGAGACGTGAAGATTTTCCTCATCGATGCCGGGTGACAAAAAGCGCGGTTGGAGAACTTCCACGATGCGCATGCCGTAGAAAGCACGCGCGGGGCCCGCTGCCCCCATGAGGGAGATGATTACGCTGAGCAGAGTCATCCCCGCGAGTTCGACTAACGGTAGAATGAGGTTGCTTACCGGCATCCGTCCTGTGGTGGAAATTCCCGCGTCAATGAGCGCGAACGCGACGGGAAAAGCCAGCAACAATCCCGTTAAGGTACCCGCCAAACCTTGGAGTGCGGCCTCGATGAGCAGCGACAGGGCCACATTTCGACGTTCCTCCCCAAGACAGAGGAGCAAACTTAGCTCTCGGCTGCGGGAAGCCACCGAAAAGCGCATGGTATAGAAAACAATAATTGCGCCCATGGCAAAGGCTAAGAGCGATGCTAACCGCACCGCGAGACGCATCGCTTGGTAGTCTTCTTCCCCGCGTCGCAGGGGAGGCGCCTCGGCCATTAGACCCGAGCGTAGCTGTCCCTCCTGGGTTGGAAAACCGGAGGTGGAAGGCTGCAACAAGCGCGCATCATTGGCGCGCTCGAAGGACACACGCAAGATCGGCTTCGCTGGTGCATCACCAGCTGCCGAGGGAAGTTTGGATAAAATGGCCGCGGGCCCCGCCGGAATGGGCGTGTCTACGCTATTACGGTCGACAATGAGGATAGCGCCCACCACCGTCATACCAATCGCCACCCCAAGCACCGTCGCCAGAGTGACCGTGCGATGGTGGCGCAGACTGCGCCAGGCGAGGAAGAGCGCGAGAGAGAAATTCATGGGCCCGGCGCTCTCATCATTCGAAATGCCTGGAGCGGCGCAACCACTGCCTCGTCGTACCGAGAATATTTTTCCGCCATGCTTAGATCCCCAGCTCGACAAGACGCTTGTGGATTCTTGCCACTTCATCACGTTGGCGTTTTTGAAGGTGTTCGGCTGCGATGATTCCGTCTTTCAGGAAGCAGACGCGGTCCGACCAGGCGGCGTGCTCAGGGCTGTGCGTGACCATCAAAACCGCCGCTCCTTCGCGCGCGGCAGTGGCGCACAGGATCTCCATGATAGTCCGGCCTACCTGGGGATTGACATTTCCCGTGGGTTCGTCGGCAAGTAACAATCCCGGCCGGTGCGCCAAGGCGCGCGCGATCGAGGTGAGCTGCATCTCGCCACCGGAGAGCTGAAACGGGTAGTGGTCCTGCTGGCGCTCCATGCCGACCTCGACCAGAAGTTGCTCTACCCGCTTGTCTGCCGCGCGGTCGTGTTCTCCGGCTATGAAGAACGGCAAGGCGACGTTCTCCCGGACCGTCAGGGTCGGGATGAGGTTGAAGAATTGGAATACCATGCCGATGCGGCGCCGGCGCAGTCGGGTGCGGGCCGACTCGGAGGCGAGATCCATGACGTGGCCGTCAAGGGCAACTTGCCCACCATCGGGCACATCAATGCCCGCCACGCAATTGAGCAAGGTCGTTTTTCCTGAGCCGCTCGGACCCATAATGACCACCATTTCGCCCATCGCCACCTCGAGGGATAGCCCCCGCAGCACTGAAACTACGTTGCTGCCCAGGCGATAGGATTTGGTCAGGTCCTGGATCTGGAGAAGCACGCGGCAGGGGTTCGCGGTTTCGGTCATGACTTCGCCGTCGAAGGGAGCGCTCCGTTGCTCGACCTCCCAATGATTGAAAAAGTGCCCTCCAGAGCACGACATTGATAAAGGAAGACCACTCGTATGCACTGCTTGCGAGCCAACAGTAAATCATTAGCTTGTTAGAGAGGCTGACACAAGAAAGCAGTCCGGCTTGAAAATTTCGCGGCAGAGAGAGCATCTAGGAGGCTGCAGAGAATTCCCCGTTCACCCTTCGGTGCGCCGGTTAAAACCGGCAAGGTGTTGTGAATGAAAGTTTCATACGGTGAAGGAGTAGCGATCCACACCGGCTCCGAGTCATGCATCGGCGCTCGCAAGGGCGCAGATGAAGCGTTGACAGGGGTACGTGCAGGCCAGGTATTGAGCCGCGAAATCGAACCCCCATCGTGCAAACGGTGGGCACTGCTTGGTGCCAACGCTGTCGAAGGAAGCGGAAGGCAAAACTGGGGGCGTCGGTATCGCGAGACGCCTTTGGACCTCGCGCGGTCTGAGACCCTGCGCATGTACGCAAGCACCTTGTGCGGGAACCGGGAGATCCTGTGTCTGTCTATGGAAGAGAAAGCCACAGACCGCATCGGGAAGTCTAAGGACGCACGCCGATGATGCACGGGCACGGGAAGTCGGACAGCCCCGTAGTACCTGGGAAGCCGCCGAACGAGGCCGAGCCTGAGGCTAAGGAGGCGGTGGAGGGAAGGGAGCTGGCCAATGGGAATCAGCTTGAGCGTAACATGTCCCGGACCCAGAGCCGGAGTAGCATGCCCAGCGCGCTTGAGCGGATACGTCAGGCGGCAAGGAGGGATAGAAGACAGCGGTTCACCGCGCTCCTGCACCATGTGTACGACGTCGAGCGATTGCGGGCCGCATACTTCGCGCTCAAGCGGGATGCGGCAGCAGGGATCGATGGCGAGAGGTGGCGACACTACGGAGAGAACTTGCCAAGTAATCTGGAAGAGCTCTGCGAGCGGCTCAAGCGCGGAGCGTATCGAGCCAAGCCGGTGCGAAGGGCGTACATTGCCAAGGTGGGCAAGCCGGGCGAGCTTCGGCCGCTCGGAGTGCCAGTGCTGGAAGATAAGATTGTTCAGCGCGCCACCGTGGAGGTACTCAACGCGCTCTACGAAGAGGACTTTGTGCGTTTCTCTTACGGGTTTCGGCCCAAAAGGAGTCAGCATCAGGCGCTGGATGCACTGGCGCTTGGGATCATGCGGAGAAAGGTGAACTGGGTGCTCGACTGTGACATCCGCGGTTTCTTGGATACATCATTACAATACACCTCCGTTCATGAATGGGCATCGAAGAGGGTAGGCTGTTGATCTTTTACCTGGATTCTCAAGCCTTTTCTCTTACCTCGAGTGAGATGGACGGCATGAAGCTCACCTCGCTTTACACGTTGCAAAATGGTCTGGCGCGTAACGCCGAGGATTCTGGTGGCATCGATCATCGGCACATATCCATCGATTTCTTTTTCAATGAAACGAGACCGAAGTTCGTCGGTGATTCGGATTTGCCAGGGAGCGCCGGGAGTGATTTGCTCGCCCGAGATGAATCCATCGATAAGCCAACGGTGTACCGTGGAAGGGACAACGCCGAGAATCTCGGCTGCCTTCTTTACGGTGAGCAGTTCGCCTTGGGGAGCAGTCGATGGCTTGTGGAAGACAGGGATTTTCCAATAGCATCTCAGATTTCCCACCGTATTGGCAGTGAAGCGTTCCCCATGAGGAGTTTTTCTTCCTTGCCGATTGAGAATTCCAGCTATGACTGCGTCGGAGTAGTGAACGGCGAGACGACGTACGAGGTTGATGGTTTCTTCGTCGTTACGGATGGGCGGAGTATGGTATTGCCGAAGACTAACGTCGAGTTCAGTGATAGCTCCTCCACGCCATCTAAGAGTCAGCCTGGCCGTGAATTCTTCCCGTTTGACAACAATCTTGACTTCTTCGAGGAGGGTTCGCAGCAATTCTTTTCGATCGCGATCAGTGGTGGTCGGTGCGGACCATACGCCTTTGATGTCAGTTGCGAGGGCTCGAATTTTTTCACGTTCCTGGTCGGTGAGTGGACGCGGACGTTGTTGCTGACGACGGGCAAGTTCGGCTTCGGCGGCGCCAAGATCGCGCAAGCGCTCGTTCCATTCCGTTTCCAGTCCTCGGGCCACCAGGCGATTTTCGGGTTCTACGACGCGATAACGACGTTCGGCACGCTCAGCTTGATAACGGGCCCTTTCCACTTCCAGACGCCACTGAGCAAGCGCGGCGTCGTGTTCGACTTCGATACTCGCTTCGGCCGCAAGGGCAGCCTCGATACCAGCGGGAGTTACCGCGCTGAGGAAAGCGTTGGCTACGGCCTCATCAATGCGGCATCCACCGACCCGCAGACAGTAACTTCCTCTGCCATTGACGATGGTGCTGCCCGGACAATGATAACCCGGGGTCGAGTTATTGCCTTGATAATACACCTTGAGCCGACGACCACAGTTGCCGCAGTTGGCGATTCCTTGGAGGAGCGCCGCGCCTTCCCTCACGGCTCCCTCAGCTTGATGAGCGCGAGGCCGTGTGTTGGTGGCGATGCGAGCTTGGTTGCTTTGATAGGTTTCCCAGTCAATGAAACCTTTATGATGTTCCGGGATGAGTACCGACCATTCCGATTGAGGCAAGTGCCGCAAGCGTTTTTTAATTTGTCCGGCGTCATCCATGAATCGTTCCTGTCGTGTTTTACCATAGACATACGCGCCGGCATAGACTGGACTTGTCAATACATGGTGAATGGCGGTGTAGGTGGGAGTCACCCAGCGGATTTCGGGCAAGATACTCGACTGGAGTGGGAAGGAGAGCTTTTGGGATCGGAACCAAAGCCAGACCTGACGCACCGATCCCGTTTCGGTGAACCGCTCGAAGACGGCGCGCAGTGCTCCGCGAACCGATTGATCCGGATGAAAAAGGATCTCGCCATCTTTTTCGCCCCAGACCAAACCGACGGGAAGTCCTCGGCGCAGTTCGCCGCGGGCGGCTTTGTTTCTGATGCCTCCGTCCAGGCGGGTTCGCAAGACATGCAGTTCCGCTTCGGACATCGTGCCTTTAAGTCCAAGCAGGAGTCGATCGTTAAAGAGTGCGGGATGATAAAGGCCATCAGCGTCGGCGATCAAGGTGTCGGTCATGCCACAGAGATCGAGGAGTCGGTACCAGTCAGCATTATTGCGGGCCATTCTGGAGACTTCGAGGCTCAGCACGATGCCGATTTTTCCCAGTGCCAGCTCAGCGGTCATGGTTGCAAAACCGGAGCGATTTAGAGTGGTGGAGCCGGAAATTCCTAGGTCCTCATCAACCACGGTGATCTGTTGGCGATGCCAGCCGAGGGCCATCGCCCGCTCGACGAGTTTATATTGGCGGTCGGTAGATTCGCGGTTTCGTTCAAGCTGAGCTGGGGTGGACTGACGGACGTAGACAAAAGCAGCCCGTTGCAAATGAGTCGGTTTAATTTTGTTATCGGTCATCTTGGTCCTCCGTCTGGCGGAGTGCTTTTGCGATGGTGCGGGCCAGGGCTTCGACGAATTCTTTTCGCGCCTGGCGGTCGAGTTGTTCCCACACCTCGGTGGCGGGGTCCTGGGGTTGCTCTAGGAAGTTCAGTTGTCGTTGCATCTTTGTCCTCCTGTGGCGGCTGGGATTGCTCAGGATTTAAGCACGCCAGCCGACTGAGGAGGACCTCTACAACGATTCGTGCCCGCAGCAGATCCGACAAGGATCCGAGTCTCTTGCAAGGAGGAGGTTGTGGAGAGCTTGAAGGAGGGATTTTGTTATCCCCGCGGCAAAGATCGATATCGGTCCAGGCGGCAGGAATGAGCGACCGACTGCCATCGGGTAAAACTAGCGTAAGCTGGAAGGTGCCATCGCGATGAGACCACCCCAAGACATCCAGGGTTTGGCCCTCCAATGCATGGTGATTTCGGACGATCGTGACTTTCGGCGGGAAGTCACGAAGGTGGGTAGTGTGTCGTGACTTCCTTCGATACGCTGGAGCACGGATGGTTGGTGAAGTTTGTCGAGCATCGGGTAGCGGATCGGCGTGTGGTGCGGCTGATCCAGAAGTGGCTCAAGGCCGGGGTGATGGAGGAGGGCAAGCGAATGCAGAATGAGATAGGAACGGTTCAAGGCGGAAGCATGACTCCACCCACGCAATAGATAACTTGGTTCCTCTGAGGACCCAGATGGGCCGGAAGCCGGGATCGAGTGCCTGATAGTCAAGGTATCCGGCCCAACCACAATTTCCTTGACCACCAAGCGCAAAATCCTCTGGCGGTCTTTCACATATAGAGTTTGAGCTGATTGATGCACACGACTCAAAAACTCTTGCAGATTTCCAACCAGTCGAAGGCAACGTTCCCGATCAACTACGCTGGCCTCCAATGTTCGGAGCTCCGTTCTCAGGGCGGCCTCGCGTTTGTTAAGTTCCGGCATACGCCGACGCAACTGCTCCAGAGCCAGCAATCCTTCCTGGTAGGCATCGAGCAGCCGATCCATGCCTTTTTGCACGCGAGTGATCTCCTTCGACAGAGCCTCTTTGCGGACTCTACCGGGATTCGATTCCTTAAGATCCCGGACCCTGCGCTCCATTTCTTTCGAAACCAGATCAGGATTTTCCAGCAACTCAATGACCTCGCTCCAGACCAGATCGTCCAGGTAGTCTTGCCGTACCGGCCAGTTGGTGCAAACGCGGCCCTTCAGATAACGCCAGTGATCAGAACCCAGACAGCGGTAGTAGTACAATTTTCTTGCCGAGGTCCGAGTCGAGGTTCTGTAGTAGGCATAGCCACAGAGCTTACAAATCAGCATTCCCTGAAGCAAAGTCGGCTCCTTGGTATGCCGGGAAGCAAAGACTTTATTCTGTTGCAAACGTTCCTGCGCAAGCGCAAAACTCTCCGGGCTCACAATGACAGGAACGGCGATAGCGATCCACTGCTCTCGGGGGCGCTCTTTGTTGGCGCTCGAGCGCGAAGAGTATCCACCGCGCAGACGCAGAAGGCGGGTGACTTTTTGCCTCTCGGCTCTTTCCGTTTTGCCAAAGCACGCTGTCCCCTGATAGGCCGGATTACGCAGCATAGCCCACACGGTGGTTCGCTCCCAGGGGGATTTTCTCTGGCTGGTGGGAATGCCTTGGGCGTTAAGCCAGCGGACAATCGCTCCGATGCTCCAACCCTCTTCGGTATAGACACGATAGACCTGGCGCACAACGCTGGCTTCCTCCTCATTCACCTCGTAGAACGCTGCAGAGGGTTCCGATTTCTTGACGTAGCGGTAACCATAAGGAGCCCCACAAAGCACATTCACCAAGCCACTTTGGGCACGGTATCTCTTTCCCCGGCGGGTGCGCTCGGCGATCTGCGCCCTCTCGTACTCCGCGATCATCCCTTGGAGTTGCACCAGAAGCTGTTCTTCAGGGGTGGTGGCTGGAGGCGATTGGACAAAGAGGATCTCGACTCCCTGCTTGGCGAATTCCTCCATCAGCAGCACTTGGTAGGCATACTTACGGCTGAGCCGGTCGGGGGAGTAAATCAGAATCGCTTCGATAGACCCTTCGGCGGCCAGATCCCGCAGCCGCTCCAGAGAAGGCCGCACCAAAACCGATCCGCTGTAGCCTTCGTCTTAAAAGATCCATTCCGAAGGGACCGCATAGCCATGCGCGTCGGCATATTCCAACAGCGCGGCCCTCTGGCTAGCGATGGTTTGCTCTTCTTTTTGCCGGTCCGAGGAAACCCGCGCGTAAATCGCCGCTGTCCTCATGCCCCTGAGCTCCACTTAAACACGCGTTGCCTCTCTTCTGGGATTGAATTCTCTCAGGAACCAAAAGCCGATAGACCTGAGATAGTTTCTGAGCCGCCAAGCGATCAAAGCTGTAAAACAACTGAACCTGCTTGGTACGAGCCCTGTCAGCCATGCCCTCCTCTTTTTTGGAGAAAAGCCTCCAGGGCACGCGTGACTAGAACGCTTAAGGACTCGCCCGTCGACTTGGCCATCCGTCTCAAAGCGCGACCTAAGCTTACGGGGATCTTGACTGTGAAGACCACTTTGCGCTCTGGAATCGGCTGCATCCGTCCCACTTTTTGGGCTTCCCGAATATACCGCAACGCTTGCCTCCTGGAGACTCGGTATCGCCCCATCAAGGCAGTAACCGTCCTGGTGTTGGAGCGCAGTCTTCCAAAGAGAAGCAGTGCTCCGTTGATGCGTTGGGCTAGTTGCGTGCCGGAGGATCTCATAAGAGGACATAGTTGTACTACCTTTTATGTCACCCAGTCAACTATTATTCCAAGTTCTCTGGTAGGAGACCACCCGTTCAAACTCAAAGTTTGCGATTGCGTGGGTGGAGTCATTAGTCCGCTTTTGGCCAATATCTATCTGCACTATGCGTTCGATCTTTGGATTCGACAATGGAGGAGGAGCAAAGCACGCGGGGATGTGATCGTGGTGCGGTTTGCCGATGATTTCGTTGTAGGATTCGATCGCAGGGAAGATGGGGAACGGCTTATGAGCGAGCTTCGGGAACGGCTGGCCCGCTTTGGGTTGGAACTTCACCCGGAGAAGACACGCCTGATTGAGTTCGGGAGGCAGGCGGAGGAAAACCGACGCCAGCGCGGCCAGGGAAAGCCCGACAGCTTCAACTTTCTGGGTTTTACCCATAGCTGCGGCAGGTCGCGCAGAGGGAAGTTTGTGGTGCTGAGGCAGACCATGCGCGGGAGGTGGCAGGCAAAACTGAAGGAGGTGAAAGCTGAACTTCGGCAGCGCCTGCACGAGCCCGTCCCCGAAATGGGGAGGTATCTGCGCTCGGTGCTGTTGGGGCACATGCGCTACTATGGCGTTCCGTTCAACGCGTGCTCGGTCAGTGCCTTCCGTCAAGCGGTGGGACGGATCTGGTGGCGCGTGCTTCGACGGCGCAGCCAGAGAACTCATCTGCCGTGGCGTCGCATGCAGCGCTATGACGCTCGGTGGCTTCCGATTATGCGTATCTGTCATCCCTATCCTTGGGAACGCTTTGGCGTTGTTACCTAAGGCAAGAGCCGGATGCAGTAATGCTGCAAGTCCGGATCCGTGGAGGGGGTTATGAGTAATCATGATTCCTACTCCGACAGAACCCTCAGGGCGAACGGAGGAATTGAATCCGTGGTTCTTTTCCGTTCGTGCTCTCGAAGCAAGGGAAGCCGCTTTCAGCAGCCGCTTAAGGACGCCAGCCAGACTGTGTGAGTTGCCGGTGCGCTTCCCGAGCAAAGCGAAAATCATAGGCGCGCTGGACTGGAATGGTCTCCCGGGTTTTTAGGATCTGGCGGATGACTTCGATGTCGTTGCGCTGGGTTTCTTCGTCGACTGCGCCGTTCTGGTTAAAGGTGCCGACCAGGTCATCGTACATGCGCGTGGCGATACTTTTGTCCAGGCCGGCGAATTTCATGGCGATGGCGATGGTGGCATCGCGCTCCGCGCCGATGAAGCGCAGGGCTTTCAGCGACGCTTTCACGACGCCGGCAACTAGCTTGGGCTTTTCCTGAATGAGCTGATCCGTGGTTGCCATGGTCCCCCATGAGTTTTTCACTTCGTCGCCGATGAACGACAGCTCTCGGAAGCCGGCGGGAACTCCGATGTAACGTTCGGCAGTGGAGGCGACGACCGCGTCGACCGCGCCCGCCATCAAGGCGCGAACGCCGTTACCGCCGCCACCCGTGTTGATGAATGTAACGTCCCGCTCCGGATCGATGCCATGCTTCATCATTACTTGCTTGGCCATGATCAACGTCACGTTGGCTACGCCGCTCGTCGCCACACGCTTGCCTTTGAGCTCTTTAAGACTTGTGATCTCCGGTTTGCTCAGGATCCAGGATAGGACTTTGTCGTTGGTGGCGAGTATGACTTTGAACGGCGCGCCGCCTTTCATGACGTTTACCACGGCCATGGTGCCGGCCATGTTAAACTGAAAGCTGCCGGCAACCGTCCCCTGAACACTCAGCTCGGCGCGGGCGAGAATGACGCGCAGATCGATGCCTTCTTCTTGCATGTATCCGCGCTCTTGCGCGATCGGATAGAGGATCATCTGAAAATTTTTCCCCGTTAGAGCGAGGTTCACGGTTTCCAGGCAGTTAGCCTGAGTTGCCAACAGGTTGAACGCTACCGCAAGGGCAAAGGTAAGAGGAGAGGCACGAATCAGTCGAACACAGATTCGTAATCTGGGAGTTTTTTGTCTCACGACGGGAACCTCGTCGCCGGATCACAGGCCGTAGAACTCGCAGGGATTATCGCCGACCATTTTATCGATGACGCGGCTGGGCACGTTTTCGAGCGATCGGAGCGTCGGTAACAGGTTACGCTGTTCGAAGGGATCGTTGTGGCCGTAATCCGAGCCGATGAGCAGGTTGTCCTCGCCGATGCAATTCACGATCGAGTGAAGGTCTTCTCCCGCCTCGCAGGCGACAAAGATTCGATAATCGCGGAACAGATCCGGTGTCGAGGAATATTTCCAGTGGTCACGAAACTGTCTTTTGAAAGAATGCAGAAGATAAGGGACCCAGCTGGCATAAGATTCAATGAAGCCGAATTTCAGGCGCGGGAACAGTTCGGGAATCTTATTGTTCACGATATCGTTGAACGCAAAGAGCGGCAGAATCGCGGAATGCGACCATTGTCGGTTTCGTTCCAGATCAAAAAAGTTGATGAACGTTGGGCAGCCGGAGCCCTGGTGAATACAAATCGGCAGGTCGAGATCGCTCGCTTCTTTATAAATGGGAAAGAAATACGGATCGTCCAACGTGCGGTTGCCTTCGATCCCCCTGAAGAAAATTCCCACCGCGCCTTTTTCTTTTGCCCAGTTTATTTCTTTAATGGATTCTTCGATGGACCTAAGCGGTGGTATCACTACCCATTTCAGCCGATCCTTTCCTTTCGCGCAAGCTCCCGCCATCCACCGGTTGTACGCGCGGCATAGCGCGACCTCCAGAGCGACGTCGTCAGTGAGGTAGATGAGAAACAGAGTCGGATAGACCACCTGGATGTCGAAGCCCGACTTGTCCATGTCGCGGAGCCGCGCTTCCGGATCTGTGATCTCGCGGCAGCCGAGGTTGATATCGGTTCGTAGTTGCTGCCGCTTTGCCGCCGAAGGGGTGATGAGATTGAACCCGCCTTTACCTGCGGGCTTGGGAAAAATATTGCCGTCGATCAGCCAGAAGGCGTTACGTTCTTCATATACTGTGTCCTCCGGAACCGCTACCAATACCGGCCGGCGGCGATACATTTCCCGATCGATAAACTCCCACATCTGTTCGGACTCGGAAACATGGGTGTCAGCATCCACTAGTTTAATCGCTGCATTCGGCATGAGGGTGACCTCCTCGATTTTTCGGCTGCCAGCGCGCAACAATGCTTTGACTGATTGCCGGATGGTTGTACGCTAGTCGACGGATGTGCGCATTGTCAAGCATGAGCAATTGGCGATATCTCCTTCATGCTTGCTTGCTGAGATCGGTCTTCGCCAATTCCTCGACGAACTTAACTAGACCGGCGTGATCCAGGTCGCTGTTACCCATGCCCTT
Organism: Binatia bacterium; assembly: GCA_036555515.1. Taxonomy (GTDB): domain Bacteria; phylum Desulfobacterota; class Binatia; order UBA9968; family UBA9968; genus DATACQ01. The sequence continues at coordinate 16,783 of DATBLC010000067.1, read as the reverse complement.
CATCGCGGTCATCATCTGGCCGACGACACCGGTGACCATTAGCGGCACGCCGTATTCGCTCCCCGTTGCCAATGCAATCTTCATGTCTTTTTCATGCAGGCGAATGCGGAAGCCCGGTTTGAAATTGCGGTCGAGCATTTTCTGGCCGTGAGCTTCGAGAATCTTCGACTGGGCGAAGCCGCCGAGCAGAGCCTGCCTGACTTTAGCCGGATCGACGCCCGCTTTCGCGGCTAGGACCAGGGCTTCGCCGACGATCGCGATGGTGGTGCCGACAACCATCTGATTTGCGGCTTTCGTAACCTGGCCTGCGCCTGCCGCGCCGACGTGGACGATGTTTTTACCTAGTGTTTGAAAGATCGGCATGGCGCGTTCAACTGCAGAAGTTTTGCCGCCGATCATAATCGACAGCGTCGCGCCGATGGCGCCCGTTTCGCCGCCGCTCACCGGCGCATCGAGCATGTCGCAGCCGCGCCTGTCGGCTTCGGCGGCGAGCTTGCGCGCGACCACCGGCGAAATGCTCGACATGTCGATCAACAGCGTTCCCGGTTTCACTCCGGCAAACACGCCGTTCTCCCCGGCGTACACCAACTCGACGTCCGGCGAGTCGGGAAGCATGCTGATCAAAACATCGCTCTGCCCGGCAACTTCCTTGGAAGTCGCAGCGGCTTTAGCGCCTTCCTTCGCCAATTCTTCAACCGCAGCTCGGCTGCGGTTATGAACCACCAGCGGATAACCCGCCTTCAAAAGATTCCGCGCCATGGGTTTCCCCATGATGCCGAGGCCGATAAAACCGATTTCGGGCCTATCCATATTCTTTGTCCTTTTAGTTATGGCGGAAGTTTATCCCAAATATGTCCGCGCCTACACATCTTCCGAATGGAGGGGACGCTCTGACGTGGGGAATTCAATTTCCCTGACGCGTTTCCAGTCAATACTGTTGCCTTTGCCGATCTTGGTTATGACGTCTTTTAGGAAGGTCCGTCCTTGCTGAGTCAAACAGTAAAAATTCGGGTGACGTGCTCGCGGATAAAGGTCATCTTTTTCAAGCAAGCCCAAGTCCAAGAGATCTCGTGTTGCTTGCCCTCTATCTTGTCGATTCGTATCGGACTCAGGGACTTTGCCTTCAAACCACTCCCGCGTTCGCTCCTCTTTGTCTGCGGCCTGTAAGACCTCCATCCTCCTGAGTTTCTGCCTGCGCCCTATCGTTTGTTCTTCATTCATCTAATCTTCTCCACGCTGAAGATTATTTCTTGCCTAGGCAATCCAAGCGGACTACTTTAGCTGGATCATCGGACTAACTTGTTAAAGCCAGACGGCTCTCTCTTCGCCAAGTCGAAAGGGTCCAAAGAAAACTGCCAAAATCTTGAATGGTAAAAATTAACGCCAAGGAACCGGGAATGATGTTTAGATACCAAAGAACCGCCATAGCGATTGGTACCAGCGGACGGTCGAGCAGCGAGGCGAAGACGAATCCTTCGGCGTTGAGACGCCCCCCGGCGACGTAGAGCATACCGAGTCCGCTGACCAGTAAACCAACCAGGCGAAAATAGTTTTCGGCTTGTTCGACCAGTGGTGGAAGGCGCAACAACCAAACCGCGAGGCTCGGGAAAAGCACTACTGATGTGCCTTCGACCAAGATCAACCAACCGAAGGCCTCCACGGTTTTTGCCGCCCGGCTTCGGTCTTCCGCTGAGATCAAACGACGGAACATTTCCGCGAACGTGGGCACCAATCCTCCTTGCGCTTCGAAAATAGCGATGCTGACCGCGGCCACTCGTGCCGCGGCCGGCGGCTTGGAAAGAAGCCAGGCCTAAGTTCAATGTTCCAAGTTCGAGGTTTCGTCCGAATCTTCAACTCCGAATGGTTGAACTTTGAACCGTCCCTAAGCGTATTCCCGATAAATTCCGTCGAACTTGCCGAGCTTAATGCGCGCCATGTATTGGGCGCTCTCGCGCACCAGCCGTTCATCGCGCGGCGTCTTGACCATGCGGGCGATGAGCTCGGCGGATTGCGCGGTGTGTTCGACATCCGCCACCATGTGGGTGGTGAAAAACACCAGATCGTGGTCGCTGAGCCCGTAGTGCTTGCGCCCGGCGTTGAGAAATTCTTCGGAGTAACGGCAAACCATGCTTTCGCTGGTAAGCGCCGAGGCGCGGTTCTGGGGCGGAATGCCCATGAGCGTGTTGTAAACCGTGCGCGCCGAATGAATCTGGCATTCGAAAATCTGCGTGGCTTCAGTGAAATCTTCATCCCTGAGGCCTAAAGCCAGGCCAAAGCGTTTCGCCAGATCGGGATGGGACTGCTCCTCGTTAAATTGATAAGTGAAGTAATCGAACAGCATCGGGTCCTGGGCGTTCTTGACCATCCCCAATGCGAAGGATTTGAGGATCGCTTTATTATGCAGATAGTGCTGGATCGCCCACCCCTGCATGCGTTTGATGGAGAGCTTGCCCTGGCGCAGCTCGGTGAAATAGGGGGTGTCCATCAGGCGCTGAATGCCGGGTTCGATGATCTCTTTCCTTACCGAATCAACCAGTGCTTTGCCGTCCATGTTATGCTCCCTTCGGTCTCTGTTTCTAGTTTCAGGTTTCTAGTTTCAAGTTCTTATTAAGGAGTCCACAATTAAATAACCAAACAGCGACCGAGGGGTGAGACCTGGAGAGCGCGGGCACAGGAGCGCAAAGGTTGTTTTCAGGCCCTGCCGGCGGGCATTTCCACCTATGGAGAGGACGGGGTGCTGGCCGGCAAGGCAGAGAACCATTGACCGCGATCGGAAGGGCTCGCCTCTCGGTCGCACACTAGCGACATAGTCTCTAAATAACGAACTCATTAGTAACTCTGCCGTCGTCTATTGCAAAATAATTCCATGTTCTGAAAAATAGTCTGGACCATGTCAGCATCAAGAAAGCCGGAAGTTTGCCTTTCTAATACTATGAGAAACCAACAAGGGTTTACGCTCATCGAGTTACTCGTCGTCATGATTATTATCGGTCTGCTAGCCGCGTTGGTGGGTCCGCGTTTCATCCGCCAGGAGGAAAAAGCAAAGGTCAAAGCTGCCAAAGCGCAAATCGAGCTCTTGGGCACGGCCCTGGACACGTTCCGGCTCGACGTCGGCCGCTACCCGACTTCTCAGGAGGGTCTTGAAGCTTTGATTCGCCAGCCGGGTGGTCTCGAGCGCTGGGACGGCCCCTATCTGAAGAAAGATGTGCCGCAAGATCCGTGGGGAGCGGCCTACGCCTACCGCAGTCCCGGCGAGCATGGCCCGTTTGACATTGTCTCCTATGGCGCCGATAAAGCGCCGGGCGGCGATGGGGATAATCGTGACATTAGCAGCTGGGATAAATAACCAGGCATTCACACTCTTGGAGTTGATGCTTGTACTGGTTTTGCTTGGCCTAAGCGCCGTGGTGGTGTTGCCGTCCATCGACCGGGGATTGAAAAACCGCGAGGCGCGCCAGGCGGCTTTGGGTTTCGCCGCCGCAGCGCGGGAACTCGGCAGCAGGGCAAAATCGGAGGGAGTCCCCCAGCGGCTGGTGCTCGATTTGAGGCGCAATAGCTATCTTTCGTCGAGGCAGAAGGAAATCGTGCTACCGTCCAACCTGGCCTTCGCGGCCGTGGACGGCGGCGAAATGTTGGAAAATGGGCTGCGTCGCTTCAGCTTTTATCCTAACGGCGCCAGTTTTGGCGGCCGCGTCGACATCTCCGCCGGCGTTAACGGCGTGCAGTATTCGGTGCGTTTCGATCCACTTACCGGCAGGGTCGAAGTGCTCCGCGGGGCGAACGGATGAGAGAGGATAGACGCAAAGTCAACCGTCGCGCGGGTTTCACTCTACTCGAAGTGGTCGTGGCGATGGCCATCGTCGGACTCGGCGTGGTAACGCTGCTGGAGATCTTTTCGCTTGGCCTGAGGCTGGGAGCGAAAAGTTCGGTGGAGACGGAATCTATGGCTTATGGGCGCCTGATCATGGATGAAATACTGGCGCGGCGAAACATTGACGAGGGCGCGACCCAGGGAAACCTTCAAGACCGCGGCCGTTGGCAATTGCGGATTGAGAAAGTCAACGAGCCTCAGCGCACGTTGACGTTGGGCGCCGCCTGGGAACTCAAGCAATTGAGCGTGGCCATGCGTCTCAACGACGCGGGCCGGGAACGGGAAGTGGAGTTGAAGACCTTCAGGCTGGTGCCGAAATCGGACCCATGAAGCCGCGCCCTTGCGTCAATTTAGCGCACGCCGGATTCACTCTTTTGGAGGTGGTCCTGGCGGTGACACTTTTCGCCGTGCTTGGCGCCATTCTGTACGGTGCGTTTGCCGTGGGCCACCGCGCGATGGAGAAGACTCAAGTCGCTTTTGACGGCAATCAGAAATTTCGTTCAGCTGTCGATTTGCTCGGCAGCTATATTCGCTCGTCTTATCCTTATCGCGCTTCGCCCCAGGACGCCGCGGTGTTTTTCATAGGGGAAGAAACCGAGGCGGAATTTGTCTCCGCCTTCTCCATCGCACAGGGCGGTAGAGGCATGGCGAAGATTCGCATCTACGCCGAAAGCGGCCAGGGCGGCGCGCAGGTGATCAAACTCGAAGAACAAGCGCCGGTCAGGATCAGTCAGGAAAAACAGGCCGCAGCGATCAGCAATACTCTGGTGCTGCGCGAGCGGGTCAGCGGATTTCGCCTGGCCTATCTCGACCCTCAAGACGACCGGGAGAATTGGCGCGAGCGGTGGGATCAGGACGAGCACATGGGATTACCGCGCGCCGTGCGCCTGAGCTATCGCAACGAGAACGGGAACGATGTTCGGTGGACCTTTCCCGTGATGATGAAGGTGCTCACGCCATGAACCGCATGGGGTTTTTCAATCAGCGCGGGTTCCGGGCCGGTGATCAGCGCGGCGTGGCGTTGATCATCGTGCTCTGGATTTTCATTTTTCTTTTCGTAGTGGCGTTCGATTTTAGCGCCGACGTGCGCGAGGAGGCCAACGCCGCCCACCGTTTCAGCGAAGACACCCTGGGGTATTACTTGGCGCTGGCAGGTTTCCAGCGCGGTCTTTACGAATACGCCATGAAGTCCCAAGGTGGACCCTCTCAGGAGATCGAAACCCCTCCGGGCTTTTTCGATTTGACCTGGCATGAGGAAAAACTGGGTAGCGGCTCTTTCCGCGTGCGCTTGATCGACGAAGGGGGCAAAATCAATCTCAACCGCGTGGACGAGGCCACCTTGCATCGTATCTTTACCAATATTGGCGTGGATGAGCCGCGCCGTTCGGCGCTGGTGGATTCGATTTTGGACTGGATCGATCCCGACCAACTGCATCGCATAAACGGAGCGGAAAACGATTACTATGAATCGCTGTCTTCCCCCTATTCCGCCAAGAACGGTTTGTTTGACTCCGTGGAAGAACTGCTGTGGGTTAAGGGCATGACCGAGGAGCTGTTCTTCGGCTCCGGTGCGGAAGGCGAAGCGGCTGCCGGCGAGATTCGGCGGCCGGGCCTCGGAGAAATATTTACCGTGGATAGCCCGGTCGATCGGGTTAATCTGCGCACCGCGTCGGCGGAAGTAATTCACGCGCTGATGGGAATACCGGTGGAAAAGGCCCGCACATTCGTGGAGGCGCGAAAAAAATTTTCGGACAACACGATCGGCGATATGTTGCCCTTGCTGGGGATTGGCGCGGGAGACGCGGCGATGCGCATGTTTGTGTTTACCAATCCAGCAGTAATCAGCGTGGAGGCCGACGGCAGCACAACCGGCGTAGGTTTGCCGCGGCGGGTCAAAGGCGTGGTCAGGGTTGCCGGCGGCCAGGGAAGGTTTGAAATGGTGCGTTGGATAGACCGCGTGAGCGTGCCGACGCGCAATTGAAATCGCGAGATGAAATGAATTTCAGCGCGGCGCTCCTTTGATCGCGTATATTCCAAACGTGCAAATCGTTCAATAGTTCAAGTTGTTTAACGAACCCGTTTCCGGTCGGACGGCTTGAACTACTTGAACCGACTGCGCGCGGCATTCTATGCATTCTTTGCCGTTAAGTGTCTTCGTTGGTTGCAGCATCGCCAGATAAGGGGAGTTAGGACCGAATAATCATGAAACCCAACCGTTGGCTGCAAGATTTGTCGCGCGTCGATTTCGCCACCAGCGTCGGGCTTTATGTCATGCGCGACCGCATCATCCTGGTGCGGCTGCGCAAGGCTCTCCACAGTGTTTCATTGCTTGCACAAGAAGCCTATGATCTTGCTCTCGCCGACGACAAACGCGCGCTATCAGGTTTGACCGGCTGGATTCCGGAGGACATGGCCGAGATTTCGGTCAATGCTGCAAGCGACTCCGGCGAACAGGCGTTAAAGCAGGCCATGTTCGCGCTGATGCCCCATTGCGATCCGCGTCGGGATTCTTTTTACATCTGCCTGCCCCAGGAACAGGCAGTGACGCTGGAGATTTCTCTGCCGGTGGCGGCGGAGGCCGATCTGAAACAAGTTATCGACTACGAAATCGAGCGCTACCTGCCGTTTCGCCGCGACGACGTCTTTTACGACTACGTGCCCACGGCGAAGAAGGGCGACAAAATTGGCATAATGTTGTTCGCGGCGCCTAAGAAAAGCCTGGCGCCACTGCTTGCGGTGTTGGCATCTCTAGGGATCGAGGTCAAAGGTGTGGAAACGACGGTAACCGCGATGGCGAACTTTCTGCTTTTTTGCGCCAGGGATACGACGGATTCCGTCGCCGCGGTAGGCGGTCACGACGGTGACCTGGAACTCGTGGGCGTTCAGAACCGGGAGCGCGGCTGGCGGCAAGTGCCGGAGTTGCTTTACTCATACTGGTTGCCGGAGTCAAAATTCGCTGAGGGCGCGCGGCGCGAACTGTTGCAACAGTGCGTCAAGAGCGCGGCGAAACTTTATAGCTGGGGGGCCGGGCGGCACGCGCTGAGTTCCGCCGGCGGCGAACAGCCGAACTGGAACGATCTCGTGGTCGCAGGCAATCAGCGGCTCGGCGGCGGGTTGGAAATCGCCCACGCGTCGGTGTTGCCCGCGGTGGGTGCGGCGCTGCGCGGCTTGCGTGAGGCTCCCCTCGCTGGCAATGTGCTCCGAGGCGAACTAAAGGACGGACCGCGTGCCGGACCCCTTACCTATGTGAATGCGGCGCTAGTGGTGCTGTTGGTCTTGGGGCTGTGCGCATGGGCCGTCACCTATCCCGTAAAAGATGAATTGCGTTTCAGACAACTGCGAGCGGAGAATGAAAAGCTTGAACCCGCGGTGGCGGCGCTCCGTCGCGAGGAAGAAGCGCTGCAAAAGGCGCGCACGGAACAGCGGTTTTTTTCAACCCTGGATAAACAGCGGGGCGAGGTGCTGCGCGTACTTGATGAGCTTTCTAAAATCGTGCCCAGCGCCGCGTATTTGTCGAATCTGCGTTACCGAAACGGCACCGTTGAAATGCAGGGAAGCGCCGAAAACGCCTCGGCGCTGATTCCACTCCTGGAGCGTTCTCCGGTTTTTGAAAACGTCGGTTTCAACGCCCCATCGAACCGCGGCCGTGACAACCGAGAGACCTTTTCCCTTAAAGCTGAATTGGAGCAGGCTAAAGCGAAAGCCGAAAAGGGGGGCAAGCCGTGAAAAAGTTATGGCAACGGCTTTCGGCGCGAGAAAAGGGCCTAGTGGCCACGGCAGCGGCGGTGCTTTTGCTGATCGTGGCGAATTCCTTCGTCGTCAATCCCTATTTGGAACACCGCGATTGGATCAAGGCCCAGTTGGAGGCGCAGCCGCAGCGTTTGGAAAAGAATCTCCGCTATGTGGCGCGCAAAGAAGAGATGGCCGCGGCTCTGGAATCGGTGCGCAGCGAGTTAAAGAGCCGCGAACCCAAACTGTTGACGGGTGACACGCCGTCGGTGAGCGCGTCGGATCTTCAGGATGCGGTGCAGGCGTTGGCCACTAAGGAAGGCACACAAGTCATTACCACGCGCGTGCTCAATCCGGAACCGGAGGGTTCGTTCTCGAAAATTTCTATTCAGATGGAAATCGGCGCGCAGATCGATCAAGCGGCTAATTTGATCCGCAGCATCGAGACTTCCCCGAAGTTGCTGCTCGTGGACGAGATCAACATCCGCTCTCTATTTCGGCCAATCGGCTTTCCGCAAGCACCCGGCGTACAACCGCCGGCAACGCAAAATCTCCGACTAAGTCTGACGGTGTCCGGATTCGCCCGCAATCAAGCCGCGTCCGCCGTCCAACCGGAATCGGCACCACAGCCCGCCAGAAAAAATGCCAGCAAAGCTTCGTAGCGTCCTTCTTCCACGTCAGACGTGGATGACACAATTTGCACGCTTCTGGCACGCATCATGCTTAAAAGAACGCGTTGGCGGCTTTTGAATCGGAGAAAAAATTTGGCAATTATCGCGAAATAGAGTAGCGTCAGGAGACGTTTGACGCCTGTGGACTGCGGCGGTATTTTATGCCGCCTGCGCCGCGCGCAATTTTAATAGCATCCGGTTGCTGAAAAACACTATCGGCAAGTGCTCAAGAGATCTCAGAGGCGAGGGGTGCGCATGGGAAGATCGAGGATAGAGAATGGAGGATCGAGAATTGCCATCTTCGATCCGTAAACAATTTGACGGTTATTTTTCAGCAGCTGGCTAGGAGTTGAGAATTAATACTCGGGTTATTGTAATGACGCTGCTGCTGGTCGCGTCCCTGGCCGGCGTGGGGCTGAAAATTTATTGGGTCTGGCAGCAGGGGCCATGGAACTTGCCGGAGCCTGTGAAGCCCAAGCTCGTAGCGGACCGCGGCGCTGAAAACGCGGGAGCCGTCTCGGCGCCGTCCGTTGTGGACACGGATGCGATCATCGCAAGAAATTTGTTCGATCCCGAAAGAGGCGCGAGCAGAACCAAAGAGACCGAGGCGGATACGCGCTCAGCGCAGCGCATCCGCAGCCTGGTTTTGCTTGGCACGGCAGTCCTGGGTTCGAGCCGATACGCAATCGTGCAGGATGGAGACGGCGCGACGCGTTTGCCCACTGGGGCGCAGGCCGCGGCGCAAGCTCCCCGGCGCATGAAAATCGGCGACAGCATCGACGGTTTCAATCTGACTGAGGTCCGCGAAAAGGCAGTAGTATTTGTGAGAGGCGCGACGCGCGTGGAAGTGCTCATCGATTACTTTCGAAAAGTGCCTGTGGCAGCGGCGCCCACGGCACCCAAGCCGGCGCAGCCCCGCTTGCCCGGCCAAGTGACACCGGGCGCCGTGCCTGGTCAGGGTGTGCCCGGCCAGGTCGCTCCCAGCGCCCCGCCTGGCCAACCCGCGCCAGGGGTGCCGCCCCGCGTTATTCCAAATCTTCCGCGACGATCACGATTACCAACTCCCCCCGGACAGTGAGTGGCACAAGGGACCAATGAAAACGAAAATTCTAACTCCAGCGATCTTTACGATCGTGTTAGTCCTGGCAGCGCTGGCAGCGGCGGTTTCGAGTTGCGTTGCGCAGCAAGAACCCAATCCGAATGTTGCGCCTGATCCCAGCGTGTCCGAGGGGCGTGAAAACCCGCTGCGCCAGCCGGGGCCATCACCGCTGGTTCCCGGCCAATTTCAACCTTCTAGACCCCGTTTCCCCGTGCCAGTCGCGCAGCAGCAGGTACAACCACCGCCGGCCAGTGAGGCGGCAACCCCGCCGGCGAAATCCCCGCCGCAAGGCTTACCGACACCCGTAGCGCCCGAACGCAGGCTTTTGCCTCCACCTGCCGCCCCGGCCGCACCCGGCGGCATGATATCGCTTAATTTTACCCGCGCCGATTTGGTCGAGATCATTCATATCATCGCGCAACATCTGCGCCTTACCTACACCATCGACCCGGAAGTGAAGGGCACGGTTACCATCAACAGCGCCGAGCCGCTCAAAGCGGAAGATCTGCTGCCGATTTTTCATCAGGTGCTGCGCATGAACGGCGCCGTGGCGGTGCGGTCAGGCAACCTCTATCGCATCGTTCCAATAAAGGACGGCAAAAGCATCGCCCGCCCTGCGGGACAGAGCCGCGAAGACAGCTTTGCGTTGCAGATCGTTCCGGTGCGCTATTTCACCGTGATCGAGATGAAGCGGCTATTAACGCCCTTCTTGATGGCCGGCGGCGAGATCGTCGATAACCCGCGCGGCAACTTTCTTATCATCATCGATTTGCCATCGAACATTCAACGGCTCGTGGAGATCGCCGAGCTGATCGATGTGCAAGTCTTCGCCGGCACGCGCATGGAGATTTACCAGCCCAAGGTGGCGAGCGCGGAAGAGCTGGCGCAAGAGTTGATCAAGATCATGCAGTCTTTTTCCGCGTCGGCGCCGCAGACCGAGAGCTTTAACGCACAATTTATCGCGCTGCCGCGCATCAACCAGCTGTTAATTATCAGCCACAGCGAGGCGGCGTGGACCTACGCTAAACGCTGGATCGAGCGCATCGACGTTGTCGCCGAAGGGCCGGGGCGAAGAATTTTTATTTATCCCGTGGAAAACAGCAAGGCTGCGGAATTGGCCGAAGTGCTGGGGCAGGCGCTTGGTTTACCGACCACGACGGCTCGTTCTGCCGCGCCGACTTTACAGAGCTTGCACCGCTCCACTCCCGGTGGAACCGGAACAGGCTTTGGTATGGGGGGACGGACGACCCCGCCAACAGGCACCACGGGACTCCAGACTATCCAACAGCCCGGCGGGTTATACGCAGCAATCCCAGCCCCAGGGCAACCCGTGCCTCAAGTGGCCCCTCAGCCAACTCCTCTGCCCGTGCCAGGGCAGCCCAGGCCGGGGGCGCCAACGCCTGGCGCGCCGGGCGCCAAGCCGGAGGAACAACTGCGCATTGTCGCCGACCCCGGGACCAATTCACTGATCATCTACGGCACGGCGCAAGAATTCCAGAATATACGAAATATCTTGAGGGATTTGGACGCGGTGCCGCGGCAAGTGCTCATGGATGTGTTGATCGCCGAGGTCACGCTGAGTAATGACGAGTTTTTTGGTATCGACTATGAAATCGGCCAAGGCAATAGAACCATTTTCAACCAGACTTTTGGTTCACGCGGTAGCGTCTTGACCGGCGTGCTCGGAGCCCTGGCGAAATTGGCGGAGGGCGAGACCATACGGAGCTTTCCGGGCGGCATTAGTGGAATCATTGGTAGCTCCCAAACCGTGCGAGCTTTGGTCAACGCGCTCCAAGCCGACTCGCGTGCGCGAATCCTATCGTCGCCAAGTATTTTGGCGACCGACAACAAGCCGGCGCGTATTCAAGTCGGCAGCGAAGAGCCCATCGCTACTGGTAGCATTACGACCCAGGTTGGAACTGCCGCGTCAAGCACAACGATTCAATACCGTAACACCGGCCGAATTGTTACGATCATCCCGCAGGTCAACTCTCAGGGTTTGGTTAATTTGCAGATTCTTGCCGAAGTCAGTCAGAGAGGCCTTCCTGTAGTCATCGGACAGGACCAGTTTCCGTCATTCGACACGAGACAGGCCGAGACGACGGCCGTTGTGCAGGACGGTGACACCCTGGTCATCGGCGGTATAATTGCGGAAGACAAGAATCGAAGTCGCAGTGGAATTCCTTATTTGATGGATTTGCCGGTCTTCGGGCGATTTTTTGGCTCCACTGACGATACCGCTCGAAGAACCGAGTTAATAATGCTCATCACGCCCAACGTCATTCGCAATCGCCAACAGTCCCAGGTCGTTACGGAAGAATTTAAAGCTAAGCTTTCAGCTGTCAGGAGCGAGCTCGAGCGCATTCAAAGAGACCAGGAGCGAGAATTAGACAAACTGAAAATGCCTGCGCCGGCGCAGCCCAGTGACACGGCGCCCGATCAGCCCAAGGCCGTAACCCCGTTGCCCGGTGGTCCAAAACCCGATACGAAATCTCCGGCTCGTCCGCCAAACCCAACGCCGGGTCCCGCGCCAGGGCGTGGCTCATCGTCCGGTCCTCCCGCGGTCAAAAGCTCGGATGCATCCGAGAAGATTCAAACAGCGCCGCTGCGTAATCCGATCGAAATCGAACTTCAAAAAGCTTCGCCTCCGCCGCCGGCGGCTCCTGCTCCGAGCGCGGCAAGCTCTGCAATCAAGGAGTTTCCGGACAGCGAATCAGCGAAGGCGGAAGAGGGCCCGGTCGCTGCGCTGTCGAATCCGGCCGCGGTGAACCTGGCGAAAGCCGCAGCCAATGACGCAGCACCGCCAGGGCAAATGTGGGCGGTGCAAATCATGTCCTATGCCAGGGAAGAGGATGCGCGGGTTTTTGCCGGCAGGCTCGAAGAGAAGGGTTACAATGTGAATATCGTTTCCGGCGAGGCTGCGGGCCAGCCTCGATACCGGGTTGAAATTGGCCCGCTGCCGAGGCGCAGCCAGGCGGAAGCCGTGCAAAAAGAATTAGCCACCGTTCATAAGCTCGATCAAGCGTTTATCCTGACCCGCTGGACCAACCCTGGCGCCGCCGTCCAACCGCGCTGACCGCCCGCTGCGTTGGTTTTGGTTCCAGCGCTGACGGACTGTTCATACGTTTCTATCCTTTCTATAGCCCGTCCCTCAATCGAAAAACGCAGTCCCTGGGGAGATCTGCGTTCGAAGGGTTACCCCCATATCGCGACAGATTCTCAGGGTCGGGAGCGCATAGTCTTAGTTTCCATCGCTCAATGGCTCTGATATGCTTAAGAAAGTTAGACTTCCATGTGCTCCACGCATGGCCGACATGAAAGTCTTGATCCGCGACGGCGGCGTAAGGCTGTCGGCATGCGAAGCTCACGCGGACATGAAGTCCGCGTGACATTGATCCGCGTCTGGAAAGGGGTTATTGTGACGAAATTTCCGACAGGGCTATAGCCATCGGCGGCGGCGTCCTGGACGCGATCCTCGGCGCAACTATTGAGTTGAAGGTGCCGAGCGACTAAGAGCTTTCTAAGCATGAAATTACAGTGGACGAGGCGAGCGTGAATCCAAAAGAGCTTACAATTGAGCAAGTGCAAGAAATTCTCAGAAGCCAACAGTACGTGTGCGACCGATCTTTGGCGACGGTGGTCTATCTATCCTTAGTGATGGGCAAACCACTGCTGCTCGAAGGCGAAGCCGGGGTCGGCAAGACCGAGATCGCCAAGGTGATTTCCAAGGTTCTGGACGCCAAGCTGATCCGCCTGCAGTGCTACGAGGGATTGGACGCCAATACGGCGCTTTACGAGTGGAACTATCCCAAGCAGATGTTGCGCATCAAGCTCGAGGAAGTTGAAAAGGGCGACAAGCAGACCGTGGAATCCGAGATCTTCACCCAGGAGTATTTGACCAAACGCCCGCTCCTGGAAGCGATTCAGAGCGAGGACGATAACCCTCCGGTGCTGCTCATCGACGAAATCGACCGCGCCGACGTGGAGTTCGAAGCGTTTTTGCTCGAAGTGCTGTCGGATTTCCAGATTACCATTCCGGAAATCGGCACAATCCAGGCGAAGCATCGTCCCTATGTGTTTCTCACTTCGAACCGCACGCGCGAAATCCATGACGCGCTCAAGCGCCGCTGCCTCTACCACTGGATCGAATATCCGAGCTTTGAGAAGGAATACGAAATCATCACCACCAAGTTCCCGCAGGTGGAAGCGAACATGGCCAAACAAATCTGTGCCTTCATGCAGCGCGTGCGCGAGATGAATTTTTACAAGCGGCCCGGCGTGGCCGAAACACTGGATTGGGTGTCGGCCCTGATCGCCCTCAACCGCAGGAGCCTGGACGACAAAGCGGTGGTGGAGACCATGGGCTGCGTGTTCAAATACCGCGAGGATCTGCATCATTTGCGCGAGCAGGTGGAAGGCAAACAACTCAATCTGGAGGCGCTGCTCAGAATGTCGCCGGAATTGGTGAGTTAACGAGATGGATATTACCCCGGAAGCCGTCGCCAGTGCCGTAAGCAGCGTCGCTTCGGTGCGTGGCCACGGCACTCTGCCGAACTTGATGGGGTTTGGGCGCGTGCTGAAAACGCTCGGCATCAAGATCGGTTTGAGCCAGGTGATCGACGCGGCGCGCGCCACCGATATGGTGGACATCGCCGCCCGGTCGGATTTTCGCGCGCTGTTGCGCGCCAATCTGATCTCCCAAAAGGAAGACTTTCCGGCCTTCGATATGGCGTTCGATTGCTTCTGGCGCGAGCAGGCGTACGAGCGGGTGCCGATGGAGACGATGGATATCGAAGGGACGCCGACCGAATCCAACGCTCAGGAAGGCGGCGACGAAGAGGGCGGCATCGAAGAAGCCATCGCCGAGAGCCTGGCGAAGGAAAATATTCCGCTGGAGGATCTCGATGAGTTTGCCATTCCCACCTACAGCGCCCAGGAACAGCTCAACCGCAAAGACTTCAGCGAGATGGGCGTGGAAGAAAGTCGCGCCATTGCCCGCGCTATCCTGCTGATCGCCACCAAGATCGCCACGCAGATCAGCCGGCGCAAGAAACTCGGCCGCAGGGGCGCGGTGGTCGACCCGCGCTGGACCATGCGCAAGAACATGAAATACGGCGGCGAAATTATCGACCTGGTGCAGCGCAAAAAACGCATCAAAAAGACCAAGGTCGTACTGTTATGCGACGTCAGCGGCTCGATGGACTGCTACAGCCGCTTTTTGATCCAGTTCATGTATGGGCTGCAAAACGAGTTGTGGGGCGTTGAGACTTTCGTGTTCAGCACCTCGCTCAGCCGCATCACCCATCTGATCCGCACCAAGGATATCGCCAATGCCTTGGAAAAAATCTCGGGCAGCATCCTCGGCTGGTCCGGCGGCACCAACATCGGGCGCTCGCTGCACACCTTCAACCGCAACTTCGCGCCCAGCATGGTCACCCATCGCACGGTGATCGTGGTCATCAGCGACGGCTGGGACCGCGGCGATGTCAGCTTGCTCGAACGCGAGATGCAAGACTTGAAGCGCCGCTGCAAGAAACTGATATGGCTCAATCCGCTGTTGGCGAGCGAGAACTACGAGCCGCTCTGCAAAGGCATGCAGGCGGCGCTGCCCTACATCGATTTGTTTTTGTCCGTGCATAATCTCAACAGTCTCATCGCCCTGGGGCGGACGCTGCAAAAAATGGTGGCTTAGCAGGCTGGTGAAAAAGACTCATATGCTTCGTTGCGCTCAATCGCCTCGCTCCGACGTGCGATTTTTCGCGCGCCTCGCCTCTGAGATCTTATTGACCGGACTGAATTCAGAGTTCATTGGGAGTGTGCTAGTTTACAAAGAGTAACGACCGATAATGGCAGGTTGAGGATTTGCTATCTTCGATCCTCCATTCGCGATTCTCAAAGATTATTAATCGGAGGGAAATATCATGGCTGGACCTGGAACCTGTTACGAATCAAACGAATCGGACGTCAAGAAAAAGGATTCCATTTACCACCAGGTGCGAGAATTCCTCGACAAGGGAGAGACTTTAGCGGTGGCGACCATCGTTTCCACGAAGGGGTCGACGCCGCGGGAAGTCGGCGCCAAGATGGTAGTGACGGCCTGGGGTGAAATCCTCGGCACCATCGGCGGCGGCTGCGGCGAGGCGGACGTGAAACGCGAGGCCATCGAGGTGATCCGCACGCGCAAGCCTCGTACCGTGCGGGTCGATCTGCTCGACGATATCTCCTCGGATAGCCCCGCGGTTTGCGGCGGCATCATGAATGTGTTCATCGACCCGTGGTGGCAGGAGCGCGACCGGGAGGCCGCGAAAAGTAGATGATTTCCCTGTCCGAAGAGCTCGTCCAAATCGCCGAGCGGGGCGCCGCCGCGGTGCTCGCCACGGTGGTGGAAGTCGACGGCGCCTTGGGCGTGGAGCCCGGCGCCAAGTGCTTGATACGCGACGGCAAGGTGAGCGCGGACACCATCGGCAACGCCCGCGTGACCGACGCCATCGTGAAGGAAAGCGACGCGCGCTTGCGCGCGGAAAAATCGCAATTGGTGTCCCTCGACGTGCCAGAGGTGGGCGGTAAGCTCGAAGTGTTTTTTGAAGTCATGCCGGCGCCGCCGAAGTTGATCGTGGTGGGGGCCGGCCATATCGCCGTGCCACTGGTGCAGATCGCCAAGGTTTTGGATTTTTACGTGACGGTCATCGACGACCGCCTGCTCTACGCCAACCGCGAGCGTTTCCCGGCCGCCGACGAAGTGCTGGTCGGCGACATGGCGCAAACACTCAAGGAAATGACCATCACGCCTTCCTGCTATATCGTGCTGATCACGCGCGGCCATGCCTATGACGAGCCCTGTCTGCGCGAAATCATTCACAGCCCGGCGAAATATATCGGCATGATCGGCAGCAGGCGGCGCATCAAGGCCTGCTTCCAACGCTTCCGCGACGAGCAAAAGATCGCCGAGGAGGTGATCGAGCGGGTCTATGCCCCCATTGGTCTCGACATCGCGACCGAAACTCCCGCGGAAATCGCGCTGTCGATCCTGGGCGAAGTGATCAAGGTGAGGCGCGGCGGTAAGGCGGCTTCGCTGTCGGACCACTGAGCGACAGACCGGTAACAGCTTTGGGTTTGTGCCGGTCCGCGGGGGCCCGCTTTCGGATTTCGGATTTTGTTTCACTGCCGTCTGTCGCGATGAGCTTTCGTTAAATCGTTCTGTTATTAAGGAGTCCACAATTGAGTAACCAAACAGCGACCGAGGGGTGAGACCTGGAGAGAGCGCGGGCACAGGAGCGCAAAGGTTGTTTTCAGGCCCTGCCGGCGGGCATTTCCACCTATGGAGAGGACGGGTGGTGGCCGGCAAGGCAGAGAACCATTGACCGCGATCGGAAGGGCTCGCCTCTCGGTCGCACACTAGCGACATAGTCTCTA